>JAKLFM010000001.1 GCA_022711175.1 Bacteroidota bacterium
AAAATCCGCCACTACGCAAAGCCGAGAACCGTTACCAGCAACCTTAACGAACGACACAGTAAACAATGGCAACAGACGGAGTTAAAATAATTGACGGAGATTTAGCGAGAGATACATACGACCAGATTATGGACTTGTATGACAGTGACGCAAATATTGAGACAATAAGAAAAGAAGTTCCATTTGTTAAGGACAATTACGGACCTGACACTGACTTTTACCACGAAATATTTGTAACATCTTATGCCTTGGTGTCTTAACCCCCTAAATAGCTGGACAGATTTTGTTTAAACAGATTTGAACAGTAAATTTAGGGACTTATGAACAGAAACAAAAGAAAATTTAGCCAGGAGGAACGGTTGGAAATCCTCCGCGAAGCTGAGCAGCAGGGCATTGAAGTAACTCTGCGTAAGCACAACCTTTCAAGAAGTTTGTGTAAGCTTCCCCGGACTTTGGCCATTTAAAATTAGAGGAATTATTAAAACTCTTAATTTTAAACAGCTAAAAACCTATGAAAAAGACACGATTTACTGAAACGCAGATTGTAGCCATCCTTAAGAAACAGGAGGCTGGGATCAAGACCTCTGACATATGCAGGGAGCATGGTATCAGCGATGCCACATTCTACAACTGGAAAGCCAAGTATGGTGGATTGCAGGTCAGTGATGTCAGGAAGCTTAAAGAACTGGAAGCAGAGAACTTCAGGCTTAAGAAGATGTATGCTGAACTCAGTATGGAGAATTACGCATTGAAGGACTTAATATCAAAAAAATTATAACGCCTGATGAGCAGCGTGAAGCAGCCAGTTTTCTGATAGAGCAATATCAGATTAGTGTTCGTCAGGCGTGTAAGGCCATTAAAATACCCCGAACGACATATACATACCAGTCAAAACCAAAGGATGACTCTGAAGTCATTCAGGCTCTTGGTCAAATGGTGGAAGAACATCCATCCATTGGATTTTGGAAAAGCTATCACAGGCTGAGACGTAAGGGGAATACATGGAATCATAAACGCGTTTATCGGGTGTATACATCCATGAAACTGAATATCAGAAGAAGGGCGAAAAAACGATTACCGGCCAGAGCCAAACAAGCTTTATTCCAGCCCTCTGCAATGAATCAGACCTGGTCAATTGATTTTATGACCGACAGCCTATGGGATGGAAGAAGGTTTAGGCTATTGAATGTAATAGATGATTTTAACAGGGAGATACTGGCTATAGAAGTGGATACATCCCTACCAGCTCTCAGGGTGATCAGAGTGCTTGAAAAATTAGAACTACTCAGAGGTTTACCGCAGATGATGAGGGTTGATAATGGCCCTGAATTTATCTCCGACAAACTGGATCAGTGGTGCAGAACCAAGAAAATACAACTCGTATTTATCCAACCAGGAAAACCGATGCAGAACGGATTTGTCGAACGATTTAACGGAAGTATGAGAAAAGAATTACTTAATGCTTATGTGTTCAGAACTCTGAGTGAAGTAAGATTTATGACCGATAAATGGAGATTGGATTATAACCATAACAGACCTCATGATGCCCTGGATAATCGAACACCTAACGATTTATTGCTGGCCGATGCATGTTAAAACTCTAATTTTGAATGGCCCAAAAAAGAGGGAAGCTTACACACCAACAGAGAAATTGTAAAAGTTGATATTAGTCAGTCAAAATCAATGTGGTTTGGAGAAAGTGAGAAAATTATAAAACGTATTTTTACTGATTACAAGGCTTATGCAAAAGACAGTGAGCAAATGCCAATTTTATTGTTCAATGAAGCCGATGCAATTATTTCAAAACGAAAAGAGAATAGCACCTCGAATGTTTCACAAACCGAAAATGCAATTCAAAATATTATACTTGAAGAACTTGAAAATTTTGAAGGTATATTTTTTGCAACAACCAACCTTGCAAAAAATCTTGATTCGGCATTTGAAAGGCGTTTTTTATTCAAAATTGAATTTCAAAAACCTGATATTTCGGTAAAAGCCAAAATATGGAATTCAAAATTACCAAGTCTTTCTGAATCAGAATGTGAAACACTTGCAAACCGCTTTGATTTCTCTGGAGGCCAAATTGATAATATTGTTAGAAAGAATGAGATTCATGAAATAATTCACGGTACTACAGTAGATTTTAATAATATTCTTGATTTCTGCAAAACGGAATTATTATCAAAAAATAGTGGAGTTAGAATAGGTTTCACAAAAGCATAAAATCATGTCAAAGAGAGAATCAATTGCACGATATAATCTGATAATCAAAAAGCTCAGAAAACAGCCATCTTCATTTTCGGAAATTTCTGATTACCTCGCATTTGAATCAGATTTACAGGAATACAATTTCAACGTATCGAAACGTACATTTCAAAGGGATATCGAAGATATTCGTTCGGTTTATAATATTGATATTCAATATGATTTTTCGAGAAAGGTTTATTATATTGACTTTGACGAGCAACCAGAAGTAAACGAGAGAATTTTAGAGGCTTTTGATACGTTTAACGCTTTAAATATTAGCGACAGGCTTTCAAATTATATCCACTTTGAAAAACGACGACCTCAAGGCACCGAAAATCTTTATGGATTACTACATGCCATAAAAAATAAGGTTCAAATATCATTCTCATATCAAAAATTCTGGGAGGATGAAATCACACATCGCATTACAGAACCCTACGCTCTTAAAGAATTTAAAAACCGTTGGTATATACTTGCAAATGATTTGAAAGACAAAAAAGTAAAAAGCTTTGCATTAGACAGATTAACGAAATTGGAGATTACAAGGAAAAAGTTTCAGCTACCAAATGATTATAATGTAAATGAGCATTTTAAATATTGTTTTGGGATTATAAGTCCGAATGAGCATAAACCACAGGAAATCATTTTGTCTTTCGACCCATTTCAAGGCAAATACATAAAAACATTACCGCTTCATGAATCACAAGAGATTCTAAAAGATAACGAAGATGAATTACTTGTAAAACTAACGTTGTTCGTAACACATGATTTTTTCATGGAAATTTTATCATTTGGCGATAATGTAAAGGTTATTCAACCAGTTAGTTTGATTGCAGAAATTAAGAAAGCTTATGAAAACGCTTTGAAACTTTATTGATAAGGTGATAACTGAAAATGAAATTAATGAGTTGAATAAATTTCTGGAATCGGATAGTTTTGATATTGAAGAATTCGATAAATTATACAAGTCTCTAAAGCATAATAATACCTTTAAAATCAAACTGTTTGATTTTGAATACTACAACGAAAAAAGATTAGAAGAAGCCAAGAAGGAAAAAATTATTTGTGTTGAATTAATGAATTTTGAGAGAGCTGCATCTAATCGTGATTTGGAGTTGGAGTGCCAAAAATATATTGATATAAAATCAGAATTTAAAATTGAGAAATCAGCATTCCATTACGAACAGAAATATTTAATGTACTTTTATTTTGGAACTGCGAAAAATGATAAATTAGTAAGAGAATATTTAAAAAAGGAAACGCTATGAAAGCCCACCCTTCGCAGTCATACACATTGGCAAGTCGCTCAAAAAGCCGACACACAATCCAAAACTTGCCAAAGAGTATGCCTGCCCCAACGCACGGCAGACAGAAACGATGTAGCAAATTGAAAGGAAAAATAATGGAAAACAATGAACACCAGCCCCTAACAAGCCGTATAAAACATTGGGGTTTAAGTGGTTATGCAAGCGTTCTGCCCCGCATCAAGTTCAGTGTAACTGGACAGTATAGTAGCCCGCAATCCCCAACGTTTCATACCGCCAACCGTTGTATGCAAGCCGACTTGACTGCGGGCAAGCATTTTTTCAACTAGCAAATCCTATCTTTTCAAGTTTCGTTTTCTAGAAAGAGTATCTTAATTTCTATTTATCTCCAACCCATTATTTGAATTAAAGGATTATTTTTGAGTAATAACTTGAATAATATGACACAGGATACAGCAATTAAACTATTCAATGATAAGCAAATAAGAACACTATGGGATAATGACCAAGAAAAGTGGTTCTTCTCCATAGTTGATGTAATTGGAATATTGACTGAAAGTCCTAACCCTCGTAAATATTGGAGTGTCCTAAAAACCAGGCTTAAGGCTGAAGGAAGTCAGTTGGCTACAAATTGTAGTCAACTGAAAATGCTTTCTGCCGATGGAAAATACTACAAAACAGATGTAGCGGATACAGAACAACTTTTTCGTTTAATTCAATCTATTCCATCACCTAAAGCAGAACCATTTAAACTTTGGTTAGCAAAAATCGGCAGAGAAAGAATAGACGAAATTGAAGACCCCGAAATAGGTATTGACCGACTAATGGAAACTTACTTACGAAAAGGTTATTCAGCATCATGGATAAATCAGCGGCTTAAAAGCATTGAAGTACGAAAGGAACTTACCGATGAGTGGGAGAATCGTGGCGTAAAGAAAGGACAAGAATATGCAATTCTTACCGATGAAATAACAAAGGCCTGGAGTGGATTTACAACAAAACAATACAAGGATTTTAAAAAACTTAAGAAAGAAAGCCTGCGAGACCATATGACTAACCTGGAATTAGTGCTGAATATGCTTGCAGAGGCGACAACCACGGAAATCTCTATAGAAAAGAAACCCAAGACATTTAAAGAAAACCAGAAAATTGCCAAGCAAGGTGGAACAATTGCAGGAAATACCAGGAAAGAAATTGAAGCAAAATCAGGAAAGAAAATAGTTACAAGGGAAAATGCGAAGCAACTAAACGAGAAAAAGAATAAAGAACTAGATAAATAAACGGCCAGCATACAATAAACAAGGCTTCCCCGCAATTGCGGGGCGGGCTGTGTAGCGATAGCCCAGCCCCGATACACCGGGGCAGGCTATGAAGCTCCCGCATATAGCGGGACAGGCTGTGTTGCACTGCCAGCCCCGCCTTTGCGGGGAAATCAAGCAACGCCGTTTTCTTATGGAGTTTCAATTGTTTTAAGTGATTTAGGGAGGCAGCCCTGCGAGCTGTTTTTTTTACTGTTATAGATTAATTTGGATGCTGAAAAGTCGATAATTGCCTGATTGTATAGCTGTTAGATTGCTTCTCATTCTTGTTCGGATACTATAATGCCGGGCCCATTCTAAGGACAGTTTGATCAATCGGTCTCATTGTGTTGGTTTCTGGTGATTAGATACTGCGGCGGCGGCCTCCCGGCTTCAAACAATTCAATCGTTATCATCAGCCCCTTACCACAGCATGGGCACAGGCTTGGATTTGGAGTGAAAGATTACCCTTTCAGGTATAGGAAATAAATATACCGTTCAACTTAATATATCAAACTCAAGCCAATTCAAATTCTTACCTACGTTATGCAGAAAAAAACACTTGTTCAGGCAATTCTTGGAATCGTGGTTATAGGAGCCCTCTCATGGATTATTTTCAGATACTTTGTACCCTCCATGCAGTCACCATTCGAAAATCGAACAATCGGAATCTAAATGGTTCGCCATGCGATGACAGCATGATAGTACCGACTATCAAATTATTCTACCTGCAAATAAATATTTCATTGATTATCAGCAAAAAAAGACCTATATTAGCTAAACTTAAACAAGACCTGAACCGGTTAATATGAGAACAATCAAGTGCCTGTTATTCCTGGTTTTTTTGTTACAATTCCTGAAAGTTTCGAGCCAGGATATCATTTACCGGAATGATACAAAACAACCGGTGATAGTTAACATAATCTCCGAGCAGGTTTCAAGCCGTGTTTACAGATTGTTTAACAGCAGCGATACTGCCATCCACCATATCAGTATCACAAGGATCGACAGCATCATCTATCAAAGCGGCAAAAAAGAAATTTTCGCGACTATCAAAACTGAATCCCTGCCAGTATTAAGCAATACCGGTAAAGACTTCAGCGCCTTTACACATCATCTTGCAGGTATTGATGCCGGAGCCTGGTTTTATAAAAATATACGATTCAGCTATGAATACTTCCCGTTTAATCCAAACCTTGGTTTCAAAACATCAGTGAGTTTCAGAACAACTCCATTTATGAAAATTGAAATATACGACTACGATTATGGCGATGAGGAGTTATCGTACCATTACAGGAATTTCAGGGGATACTCAGTATGGCATGGCACCCTTGGCGCTGACTATTATTTCTTTAAGCCGGGAAGTTTCCGCGTGCTTACAGGTCTTCATTATGTGCACGGCACTTACATTATCAGCTACATAATCACTGATGGAAATTACAACGTTGTAGGAACCAGGGACGAACGGAAGCCGTTAAACGGCATGTTGCTCAACGTTTACCTCTTTTACAGGGTAAATGAGTACCTTTCGGTGAACATTGGCGTGGATAAACCGCTGTGGATGAAACCGCCAATGCAGCGGAGTGTCTTTACTGCTGAATTTCTTCTTAACTTTTAAAGTCACTATCATGAAAGCTTTGACATTCCAAATAAAAATCATATCACGCCGGCTGCACTCGCAATACCGGAGAAGGATTTGGCTGCAAAGGTTCACGATCATCCTGCTCGCTCTCGCCGTGCTGAACCTCTCGGTAGGATGCATGCACTATTTTAAAGTGAATGCCTCAATGCCTCCTACCGGCGAGAACCTGTCGGGCCTTACTGCTGTAAAAAAGACCATCATCGTGCATTTCGATAATAAGAAGTGGGTGTTGGTAAATCCTGAAGTAAAAAACAACCAGCTCTCCGGAAAACTGGAAGAATACAGGAATCTGCCTACACTGAAACCTGTAAAGGCTGACAGGCCGAACCGGTACATGACAAGAACCAGCTGGAACCAGAGTTACCTGCTGAACGAAGTTCACATTTACCCTGCTGAATTTACCGATACCGGAAACGGAACTGTTTCGATGCCAATCAGTTCGCTTGACAAACTCGAAATTTATGAAAAGGACATTGCCGCAACCGTCGGATCATGGGTGTTAGGATTTCTTGGTGGCGCAGCCACGGCGTTTACTGTCTTCATCGTACTTTTAGCCATTTTCAAAGAGTCGTGCCCGTTTGTTTATACCTGGGACGGCACCGATTACCGGTTTGCAGGGGAAATATATAGCGGAAGTATATACAAAAACCTCGAGAGGCATGATTATCTGAGGTTGCCAACCTATCCCGGCCAGGAGTCATATAGGCTGAAAATCACAAACGAAGCCTTTGAGATACAGCATACCAACCTTGCAGAACTGATTGTTGCCGATCATGCTTCAGACTGTGATGCGGTGATTGACAAATACGGCAGGGTTCTTACCCTCGGTGACCTGCAACAACCTGTCATAGCAACAAACCTTATCAACCAGGACGTGACACAACAAATCAGGGAAAAAGATAACCTGATTTACCAGACAAGTTCTGCCTCAGGTGAATATAACCTGACGGACGGGTTGATTCTTCAGTTCCCTCCTGCCGGCAATGCCGCCACGGCAAAACTGGCCATCAGGGCAAAAAACTCTGTTATGCTCGACTTTATGCTCGGCAGGTTCCATGATATGTTTGGCTCGGCCTATCAATATATTATGAAGATGCAGGGTGAACAGCCCCGCGAAGTGCTTCAGCAATGGATGCTTGACCAGGGAATACCGCTTTCGGTATCAGTGAAACGCAACAATGCCTGGGAATTCACTGATTTTTACAACATTGCCGGCCCAATGGCCATGAAGGACGATGTACTTGAAATACCTTTGAACGGCACTGAAAACACTCCGCTGGAGGTTAAAATTGAATTTGGAAGCTTTTTCTGGGAGATTGATTATGCTGCCATTGATTATTCGCCCCGGTCAGTAGTATCAACTTTTACGATTCCGCTAAGTTCGGCAGTGAACGAGCATGGCCGGGATATTTCAAGGTCACTGAAGGGTGATGATTCAAAATATTATACACAGCCAACAACCGCCGACCAGGCAGTGGTCACATTCAATCTGCCTGCCGCTGCCGGCCCCGAAAGAACCATATACCTGCATTCTAAAGGATGGTATGAGCTGATGCGTAATCCTAAAGGTCCGCACGACAAGGAATACCTGCTCACTTTTAAGCAACCCGGGCGTTTTAACCAGTTTGTGATTGAAGAGATCAGGAAGATTGAACAAACGGCTGCTGAAATAAAATAGTCATTTCAAATTAAAAATCCGTCATTGAGCAACGATAACATATCAGGCATCCTGGCAGGCCGCAGGCTTTGGTTTTTCCGTTTTAAACTGCGGCTGTTCATTCTGAAAGAAGCTTTCAGATTTCATCATCATCCTGCAAAAGCTTACCGGGAGCTCAAAATGCTTCAACAGGTGAACCGTAACCGAACGGGGAATATCATAGTTAAAATGGTACGCAGCGGTCGGAGGTATTATTTTACTACCGATTACCCGGGTTACCCGTCAGCGAATTTAAGCGGTATGCTTCGGAATGAATTCGCTGAAAACAATAACGGGAACGTGCATACATTGAATACTGCCGTACTCAAAACGCTTGTGTGGGGAATAACGAACCGTTGCCCGCTCACCTGTGCACATTGCTACGAATGGGATAACATTGATAAGAGGGATACGCTGGATATGCCGGCATTAAAGCAATTGCTGAGTATTTATAAATCGAACGGCCTGAGGCATATACAGTTTAGCGGCGGAGAGCCTCTTGCCCGCTTCGAAGAACTGGCTGAACTGGTGAAAGAAGCTTCACCGACCATGGATTGCTGGTTGCTCACTTCGGGTTACGGGCTGACCGGAGCAAAAGCTGCAGCACTGAAAAAAGCAGGGCTTACCGGCGCCCATATAAGTCTCGATCACTGGGATGAAGACGAACACAACAAGTTCAGGAACAACCGCCAAAGTTACATGATGGTGATGGAGGCCATAAGGAACTGCATTTCATCCGGAATACTGGTTAGTTTGTCGTTGTGCGCCACAAGGGAATTTGTTACCTACGACAACCTGATGAAATATGCCGATCTTGCTAAAAAAACAGGAGTACAATTCCTCCGGATTCTTGAACCCCGCGAAGCGGGGAAGTTCTGCGGCAGGGAAGTACGGCTCAGCAGAGAACAGGTTGACCTGATTTCAAAATTCGTTGTCACATTGAATACTGACCGGCAATTCAGGCGTTACCCCATTGCTGCATTCCTGGGATACCACCAGCGTAAAACCGATTGCTACGGCGCCGGCAACCGCTTTTTATATGTTGATCCAAACGGCGATGTACACGCCTGTCCGTTTTGCCGCGGCAGCATGGGCAACCTGCTTGATGAACCATACGATCATATCATCCGTCGGGTAAGGCAGCAAGGGTGCAGGTTTATGGAACAAGTCGTAAATGCCTGATTCCAACTTTGCTTAAACGAATAAAACGGGGCCGGATGGATTGTTCATTCATCGGCATTACAATCTCACAAAGTGATTACGGATAACTATTTCTTCCCGGAAATATTACATGGCTTCGGTTCAACGCAGACAGCCTCTTATTTCACAACCAGTTTGCCTGTGAGCAGACAGGGTTTTTTATCTTTTTCGCAAATTACCTCCACAAGGTAGAGTCCGGGTGTAAGCCCGCTGAGTTCAAGCTGCAACGGGTTTTCAGTACCTGTAAAACTCACATTGTGCAACTTTCCACCGGTATTGTATAATTTCACAGCTACAACCGATATGCCGGCTGCACCCTCAATGCGAACAGTTGCAATATCTTTTGCCGGATTAGGCATAATTAACAGATGAGTTTCCGGTGTATGCCAAGGTTCTTCAAAACTGTTTGCCGATGCAGTATAACCTTTATAGAATCCCAGCCCGCCGGAGTAATTCCCGGCAAGTAGCTCAACTAAAGTATCATTGTCAATATTTGCAATGGCAACCGAACTCCTCCACCCGTCATTGATTCCCTGCAGCAAACCTTCGAAGGTAAAACGGCCGTCAAGGTTGTTTTCGATGCCGCTGTAAACCCATATTTCACCAAACTCGGAACCGACAAAAAGCAACTTCCTGCCTTCATCCGTTTTATAAAAATAAGGCACACTGTAACCGTAATACGACAGCCCGGTGTTGGTGACATCGATCCCGCCCAGCGAATCGGTTATCAAGGTGTACCCGGGATTGCCGGCCTGGCCGGTATTCCGGTAGTAATAAAGTTTGCCTTTGCGGTTGCCACATACAAGGTCGTTCAATCCATCTTCATCCAGGTCAACCACCTGTGGTGCGCAAAAGTCGCCGACGTCTAATTGCTTAAAAGCGGGATCAGCTAGTTCGAAATCGGCCGGCTGCCCTGCCCCTGCCCTATTATGCACGTAAACCATTTTGCCTTTCGAATTTCCGCACAGCAGGTCGGTAACGCCATCGCCATCCACATCGCCTGCAGCTGGTATGAGTGACTGCATTTTCAACGCACTGAGTCCAAGGTAATCACGGGTCAGCAGCTTAAAAGCCGGCACGCTGGCGGTTCCTGTGTTTTCGAAAAGCGCCAGCGATGATACATATTCGCAGGTGAGTCCGTATAACGGGTCGAAGTAACTGCTGTCGAGGTAACCGTAATTGCCAACGATCATATCCAGTAAGCCATCACCGTTATAATCAAAAAACAGGGGATATGCTCCGAGTCCGAGGTCTATCATCTCATCCTGCAGGAAATCGCTTTGTTTTAAACTATATTGAGGCGCTGCATTGTTTCCTGTATCAAGGTATAGCCGGCAGCTGTTCATCCCGTCGGAGCGGATGAGGCTTGGCTCAAACGAAGAGGCAATGAGATCAATGCGCCCGTCGTTGTTTACATCGGTGGCTGAACAGGCTGGAAATGAAACAATGTTTACAGGATCAGCTGCCTGCGGAAAGGACGATGAAAAGGAGACCATGTTGGCATCCTGGGCAGTGCCGCCATTGGTAAGTAATAGAAGGGTTGAATAATCCACGTCGCCAAGCGCAAGGTCATACAGCCCGTCGCCGTTAAAATCGAGCACAAGCAACGTGGAACCGGTGTGCTTAGGATCGCTGCTTTTTAATGATGGAATCATTCCATGACCTGTTGCGTATTCAGGACAGGTATCGAGTTTTATCGAATTATTCTCGGCGCCTTCGGCAAAATATCCCCAGCAGTCGCTCACCTTCTCAAACTCAAGCGAATCGGCATTGCCATAATATTCCATCGAAAGGTTCTTATGCCACTCGATGAAGGAGCCCAATCCCCAGAAAGTAAGGATATCCTTGTCGCCATCATTGTCAACATCCACTATGGCCGGGTAATCAACATAGGTCACGAAAATATTGGTGAGTGTGGTTCCCTGCAAGGAAACGAGGTACGGCCCCGATACCAGTGTAAACGCCGGCATATCCTGTGAATCGTTACGGTACACCTTTATACCACCGGTAGTGTAGGTGAAAACATCTTCCCTCCCATCGTTATTATAATCAACGAGTTGCATCCAATGTTCAACGGGAGGAAAGCTGCCTGCATACTCAGGATGATATTCGTAGCCGATTTGCGACACTATTCCTTTGTTGATGAATATCAATATCCGGTAACCGTGGCGATCGAAAACCACAAGGTCTTTTATGCCGTCAGCATTCAGGTCCATGCTGCCGAACTGGCAGTTATTGAGCCCGCCGGCAAAAGGCATTTCGAGTTGTGAATTATCGGAGATGTAAACTTCAGGCACCTGTGAGATGGCTCTTTTAACGAAAAAACCGGACTGTGCGCTGACTATCGCCGGAACAACAAGCAGAAAAACTGCCATCCACAAAAACCTGAACATAGACATCATACTCAGCAAATCAAAGTACCAAAATTACTTTTACCGGCAGGTGGTCGCTTGGATAATAATCGCCTGAATGGTAAGTGTTTACAAAGTACTTTAACACTTTCAGTGCTGGCTTCAGGAAGATGAAGTCAATATTTTCGCCCGTGAGGCCACCGACTTTAAAACCGGTATAGGTATAAAAAGGTGTATCGGCATTTTCGGCCAGGTAGAAAGCGTTAGTAAGATGTGCCGGGTCCGACTTTCGCGTGAGGATGCAGTATGGTTCGGACGAAGGATCGGCATTGAAGTCGCCCATTATAATGGCAGGTGATTTTGCGGCAAGCGAATCAACCGCGTGCAGCAGCAAACGGGCGCTGTTTCTGCGCGCCATCGTCCCCATGTGATCGAAATGGGTATTGAAAACAAAGAACAATTTCCCTGTTGCTATTGTGCGAAGCTGAACCCACGATACAACGCGGGTACAGGCGGCATCCCACCCCATGCTGCCTGGCACTTTCGGCGTTTGTGATAACCAGAATGTACCGGATGAAATGCTTTTATAAAGCAACGTATCAAAGAATATGGGTGAAAATTCGCCTTTAGTAATGCCGTTTTCGCGTCCCTCTCCAACTCTTTTATACCGCGGGAAAGCTTTCTCGGCATCCTGTATCTGGTTGTAGAGCGCTTCCTGTATGCCGAAAACGTGGGGATTTTCATTTTTCAGTACACTAAAAAAGACATTCTTACGGTTCGGCCAGGCGTTAATTCCGTCATCAGGGGTATCGAGCCGCATATTCCATGTGATGACATTTAGTGTATCCTGGGCTGATATCCTGACACCCTGAGCGCAGACTGCCGTCGCCACAAAAAAAATGAAAACAGCCGTTGATAAGTTTCTGATCATAGCGAAAATCTTAAATCATCATTACAAAAATAATATTTCCATACAGGCAGATCAGCAGAATCAGCGGGCATTTCAAAAAAGTATTGCACGCCGATAATCTTTGTTATTGCCCGTTTGTAAATTAAGTAACAATTTCTACCTTTGCAGGCTCAAAAATCAGAACAAATCTAACTATCTAAAACCTAATAACATGCAGAATAAAGGCGCAATTCGTTTTTTTGCCATAGCATTCGCCCTGGTGTGCCTTTTCCAACTTTCGTTCACCATTGTTGCCCGAATTACGGAGAAAAAAGCAGCTAATTATGCACAGACTGAGGCTGTGAAAGCTGAGGCCAAACTACTGGCCAAAGGAGATGCTACCCGCGAAATAAACGTGCTGGACTCGCTGGTACAATCCCGCAAAAGGTACTATCTCGATTCGGTTTCGAATCAGCCTGTTTATAACATCCTTATCAGGAAATATACTTACAAGGAATGTACCGAGCGCGAGATAAACCTTGGCCTCGACCTCAAAGGCGGTATGAACGTCACGATGGAGGTGTCGGTTGCCGATGTGGTAAGGGCAATGTCGGGATACAGCCAGAACGAAACTTTTGTGAAGGCTATGAACATGGCCAACCAAAAGATGAAGACCAGCCAGAGCGATTTTGTTACTTTATTCGGCGAATCATTTACCGAGATTGACCCAAATGCAAAGCTTTCGGCCATATTCAGCCGCATGGAACTGCGCGATAAAATCAAGCCAAATTCAACGAACGAAGAAGTGCTCAAGGTTATCCGCCAGGAGTGTACTGATGCTTTCGATCGCACCTTTAATATCCTGAAAAACCGTATCGACCGTTTTGGCGTTACCCAACCCAATGTGCAGAAGCTGCAAACTTCCGACCGTATTCTCATCGAATTACCCGGTATAAAAGAGCCCGATCGCGTGAGGAAACTTTTGCAGGGAACTGCCCAGCTCGAATTCTGGGAAACTTATCAGTTCAATCTGCTCAACAACAATTTTGCCGAAGCCAACAAACGCCTTGCTTCCGGTAATACTGGCGATACGCTGGTTGCTTCAGCCGATTCGGCCAAAACCGCTGCTGTTGATACCACCATGGCTGCAAAAGCCGATTCCACCAAAAAAACACTGGCCGAAAAACTTAAAAGCGACACGACAAGCAAAAAAGACGACCAGTCGTTTGAGAAATACGCCAAGGAAAACCCGCTGTTTGCCTATCTGCGCCCTGCCTATTACCAGGGTAAAAACAACCAGTATTATGCCAGCGACCGTGCAACCGTTGGTTATGCAGCCATTAAAGATACTGCAAGGGTGAACAACATGCTGAAAAAGGTTCGTACCGTGTTTCCACAGAACCTTGTTTTAGCCTGGAAAGCCAAGCCCTCACCGGAGATGCCTGATGTACTTGAACTTGTTGCCTTAAAAGCCAGCACCCGCGAAGGCACTGCCGCCCTCGACGGGTCGGTGATTGTGGATGCACGCCAGGATTATGATCAGAACGGACGTGTGGAAGTATCGATGAACATGAATGCCGAAGGAGCCAAGAAATGGCGCCGCATCACAGCCGATAATGTTGGCAAACAAGTTTGTATTGTACTCGACGGATATGTGCAGAGCGATCCCAATGTGAATGACGAAATTCCCAACGGGCGTTCATCCATTACCGGGAACTACAGTATAGAAGAAGCCCAGGACCTTGCCAACGTGCTGAAAGCCGGTAAACTGCCTGCCCCGGCCCGTATCGTACAGGAAGAAATTGTGGGACCTTCGTTAGGTCGCGAGTCGATCAATTCAGGGTTCATCTCATTCATCATCGCGTTCCTCCTGGTGCTGGTTTATATGGCACTGTATTACAACCGTGCAGGCCTTATCGCCAATATCGCACTACTTGTCAACGTTTTCTTCCTTATTGGTGTGCTTGCCTCAATCGGTGCTGTGCTCACGCTGCCCGGTATCGCCGGTATCGTGCTCACCATGGGTATGGCGGTTGACGCCAACGTTATCATCTACGAGCGTATCCGTGAAGAAGTGAGGGCGGGCAAAGGACTACGGCTTGCCATTGGTGATGGTTTCAAACACGCCTATTCGGCCATTATCGACGGTAACGTCACCACCATTATAACCGGTATAGTGCTCTACATTTTCGGGTCAGGCCCGATTAAAGGCTTTGCCACTACCCTTATTATCGGTATTCTCACTTCACTGTTTACCGCCATCTTTATCTCAAGGCTCATATTTGAAAGACTTCTTGATAAAAACGTCAACATTCCTTTCGGAAACAAATACACCATTAACGCCTTCACAAACCTTCACATCGATTTCATCGGCATTCGCAAGAAACTTTATATCGTTTCGGGTGTGATCATCCTGATTGGTATCATTTCACTTGCAACCAAAGGACTCAATTTCGGTGTTGATTTTGCGGGAGGACGTTCATATATCGTGCGCTTCGACCAGGCAGTAAAAACCAATGATGTGCGCGTTGCCCTGGGCAAAGCTTTTGGCGAAGCTCCTGAAGTAAAGACCTTCGGTCCTTCGAACCAGGTAAAAATCACAACCAAATTCATGGTTGACGACCGTTCCACTGCTGCTGATTCTATTATTGAAGGAAAGATGTTTGAAGGATTGAAACCGCTCTTTAAGGCACCACTAACAAAAACTGATTTCAGCGCCACAAACGAAAATATAGGGATACTCAATTCACAAAAAGTTGACCCGGTCATTTCGGACGATATCAAAAAATCATCGGTTTGGGCAGTTACTTTTGCCTTGCTCGCTATCTTCCTTTACATTTTCATCCGATTCCGTAAATGGCAGTTTGGCCTCGGAGGCGTTGTTTCACTGGCGCACGATACTATCATCACCATATCCATGTACTCGATATTCTATGGCATATTACCATTCAATCTCGAAGTTGACCAGGCTTTCATCGCGGCCCTTCTCACCATCATCGGTTACTCCATCAACGACTCGGTTATTATTTTCGACCGAATCCGTGAATGGACCACACTTTTCCCGAAACGTGACCTTCGAACTAATATGAACGGCGCCATGAACAGCACACTGGGACGTACCGTTAATACGTCGGGTACTACCCTTGTTACGCTGCTTGCCATCTTCCTCTTTGGCGGCGATGTTATCCGCGGGTTTATCTTTGCTCTCATCGTTGGTATATTGGTGGGTACCTATTCATCCATCTTCAATGCTACCCCGGTGGCTTACGACTTTATCATGATGCAGAAGCGCCGTGCCGAAAAGAAAGCACTGGCTGCAGCAAAAAAATAATATCATCCTATTACTGAAAAGCCCCGGTTTTGCCGGGGTTTTTTCTTTTAACGGCCATTGATTGTGATACATTTCGGTAAAATGTAAAATCTGTCGGCAGATTGCAACCGTTTAGTATTTTTGTAAGTTCAACGAAAGCTACCGATGTCTCTTCACCCTATACTCCTATTCCTTGATGTTAGCGGCGGCGAGTTGCTGGTAATTATTGTGGTGATATTCCTGGTATTCGGACCCAGCAAGATGCCCGAAATAGCCCGCCAGATTGGTAAAGCCATGAACCAGATGAAGAAAGCCTCGAACGACATTTCACGTGAATTCAGGAATCAGACATCGGGACTTACCAGTGAACTTACCTCGGTTCAAAACCAGATAAAAGACGAAGTGAACAAAGTGAACCGTGAGATGACGAGTACCAGAGACGAGATACGCAAAAACTTTGATGTCGGCGACCCTTCTGAAAACCCTGAGCCTGCAGTTGCACCATCGTCGCCTGCAGCTGACGGGAACGGTAGCACTACTGAATCGCCCGAACCGCTGCCCGATGTTTACAACCGGTCGGAAAACGCAGGATAATAAATAAATCACGAAACCGTTAATATTCCATCCTTCCTGACAAATATACATCCTCATAAGGAACCTGTTACATGAAATTTAAAGCCCTTATATTTTCCCTGTTGCTGACATTCGGATTCGGAGTAGTTCAGGCACAAAACCGTGCCTGGCGGGCTGCTGAGGATGCCTTTAACAGCATGCAGTACAATCTTGCATTAACCAAGTATAAAAAGGCATTGTCGAAAGCCAAGGTTAAATCCGATAAGGAGAAGATTTCGTTTCAGATGGCCGAATGTTACCGCATCATCAACAATACGAAGAAAGCCGAACCGGCATACAAGAGGCTTGCAACCGCAAAAACCGGCTTTGCCGATAAAAATCCCCTGGTGTATTTATACCTGGCGCAAGCCATGAAATCGAATGAAAAGTATGCCGATGCGCAGAAATATTTTGAGAAGTATGCCGAACTGGTACCTGAAGACCCTCGCGGCACCAACGGAGCAACATCGTGTGAGTTAGCGCAGGAATGGCTCGAAAATCCCACCAAATTCCAGATGAAAAACGAGAAAATCCTCAATTCAAAAGAATCGGATTTTTCGCCAACATATGCCGATAAACTGTATAATACCATCATTTTTACCTCCACCAGGGAGGCATCGACCGGCAAGTTGCAGGATAACTGGACAGGCCAGAGTTTCAGCGACCTCTACATTTCAAAAACCGATCCGAAGGGCGCCTGGTCAACCCCCGTTTTGCTCGAAAGCAGCAATGTTATTAATACCGGGGCCAACGAAGGCAACCCGATGGTAAACAGCAAGTTTAACCAGTTGTACTTTACACGCTGCGGTAACGAAAAAGGTACGCTGCAAGGCTGCCAGATTTTAGTATCACGTCGTACAGGCCGCACTTATGGCGAACCAAGAGCGCTTCCTCTGGGAGGAGATTCCACCACGGTTTTCGGTAATCCTTCCATCAGTCCCGATGAACTTACGCTTTTCTTTTCCAGCGATTTAAAAGGCGGGCAGGGAGGCAAGGACCTGTGGATGGCAACGCGTAAATCGCCCAATGATAACTTCGCGAAACCGCAAAACCTTGGCAATGTTGTGAATACTCCCGGCGATGAAATGTTCCCATTCATGCGCAACGATACAACGCTGTATTTTGCATCCAACGGCCATCCCGGCATGGGCGGACTTGATATTTTCAAAACCACATACAGCAACGGAGAATGGACAAAACCGGTAAACCTTCAGTCGCCGATGAATTCAGCCGGTGATGATTTTGGACTGGTTTACCATCCGGAAGAAGAGCGGGGCTTCTTTTCATCCAATCGCAAAGGCGGTAAAGGAAGCGATGACATTTATTCCTTTGTAAACCCGCCGCTTATATTCACTCTTGCCGGAACGGTGAAAGACGATAAAACGCTGCAGTTTATCCAGGCTGCAGTAATTAAACTTGTAGGTTCCGACGGATCATCGGTTGAAGCACGCACTGACGCAAAAGGATTTTACAGCTTCAGCAAAACACAAATAAAACCGAATACCACATACGAACTTATATGTAACAAGGCAAACTATTTCAATAAGAAAGCAAAAGAGACCACGGTAGGACTCGAAAGCAGCAAGGATTTCGTAATTGATTTTAAGCTTGAGCCCATTCCTGACAAGCCGGTTGTGCTGCCCGACATTCTTTATGACCTGGCCAAGTGGGATTTAAAACCACAATACCAGGACTCTCTTCAGGGCCTTATTAAGACCTTGGACGAAAACGAAACCATCGTGGTGGAACTTGCCTCGCATACCGATAACCGCGGTACCGACGAAAGCAACGACATCCTTTCGCAAAAGCGTGCCGAATCGGTTGTTAACTACCTCATTGAACGCGGTATAGACCCTGACAGGCTTGTTGCCAAAGGTTACGGCGAAAGAGTTCCGCGTACACTAGCCAAGGACAGCCAAAAGGATGGATTTACCTTTAAAGCAGGAACAGTGCTAACCGGTGCCTATATTGATTCGTTACAGGGCAAACCAATGCAGGAAGCCGCTCACGCACTCAACCGCCGCACCGAATTCAAAGTGCTGAGCAAGGATTATGTTCCCAAGCAGCAGAACAAGGCTATTGCCAGCCAGACTCAGAAAGTGACCATTCAACTGAACCCGGATGACAACGTGGTAACATACAATGAAAATGCTGACCAAACCATTTCGTTCGCGGCTATTGTTAATGGTTATACCCTTAATGTTACCCTCGGCGAAACCGACGGTCTAACTTTTTCGCTTGATCAGGCGCTGAAACTGCTCAAGGAAGGTGCCATCGGTAAAACCGATTTTGCCGGTGATGCCGAAAAGGTGCTTGCAAACAGCAGCATCGCTGATAAAGCCATTTTCAATGTCGCCGAGATCAATATTGCCAGTAAATCGGCCTTTGATCTCGAAGCGCAGGTACTGCAAAAACAGAAAACGGCAGTATTAATAAACGACAGTATCCTTAAAAAGTTTGGCAAATACAAACTCGACAAGGAAAAGAAACAAATCGTTTTTGAATAATCCATCGCGTGGCGGCTGATCTCAAATATAACCTTCGTGGTGTAAGTGCTTCGAAAGAAGATGTTCATAATGCCATCAGGAATATTGATAAAGGGCTGTTTCCCAATGCTTTCTGCAAAGTAATCCCCGACCTGCTGGCCGGTGATCCTGAGTATTGCACGGTGATGCATGCCGACGGCGCCGGCACAAAATCGAGCCTCGCATATATTTACTGGAAAGAAACAGGCGACCTCTCGGTGTGGAAAGGCATCGCGCAGGATGCCATTGTAATGAATACCGATGACCTGCTCTGCGTTGGTATTGCTGATGGAATCCTGCTGTCGTCAACCATTGGCCGCAACAAGAACCTGATTCCCGGCGAGGTAATCAAAGCCATTATAGAAGGCACAGAAGAGTTCCTCGAAAAGATGCGTTCGCTGGGCGTGGGCATTCACTCAACCGGCGGCGAAACTGCTGATGTTGGCGACCTCGTGCGAACTGTGATCGTTGACAGCACTGTGACTGCAAGGGCAAGGCGGTCGGATATCATAGAAAATAATATACAGCCCGAGGATGTCGTTGTCGGCCTGGCAAGTTACGGACAAGCCTCATACGAAAACGCTTACAATGGCGGCATGGGCTCAAACGGGCTTACATCGGCACGCCATGATGTTTTCAGCCATGAATATGCCGCCAGATACCCCGAAAGCTTTGATAATAACCTCACACCCGATGTTGTGTACTGCGGTGAATTGCTTGTGACCGATAAAACCGAAGTCCCGGGCATTGATGCAGGTAAATTAGTGCTATCCCCAACACGCACCTATGCACCGGTGATTGCTGAAATCCTCAGGAATCACCGCCATGAGATTCACGGCATGATTCATTGCAGCGGCGGAGCGCAAACCAAAGTGCTGCATTTTATTGACAACCTGCACATTATCAAGGACAACCTGTTTCCTGTTCCTCCGCTTTTCAGGATGATTCAGGCCCAAAGCAATACACCATGGCGCGAAATGTACCAGGTATTCAACATGGGCCACAGGATGGAACTTTATGTTCCTCAGGCTGTTGCCAAAAGTATTATTGATATTTCGGAGACATATAATATCGAAGCCCGGATCGTTGGCCGATGCGAACCATCAGATCACAAGCGCCTTACAATCAAAACGCAGGAAAGCATCTACGAATACCTTTGATCATGAAAAAACTACTTACAATCCTTTATTTCAGCTTTCTGATTGTAACGATGAATGCCCAGCCTGTTGAACTCAATACTCCCACCGGAACGATTTTTGGAACGCTGCAGGTTCCAGATGTGGAGCATCCGGTTCCCGTGGTGCTGCTTATTGCCGGTTCAGGCCCCACCGACCGTGACGGGAATAACCCGGCGATGAAGAACAATTCGCTGAAAATGCTTGCCGACTCGCTGTTTGAGCATGGCTATGCATCCCTGCGTTATGATAAACGCGGCATTGCTGAAAGCAAGGATGCCGGCTCCGATGAATCGGAACTTCGCTTTGAGCACTATATTGACGATGCTGCTGCCTGGATTGAACAGCTGCGAAAAGACAACAGATTTTCGAAATATATTATCGCAGGCCACAGCGAAGGTTCACTTATCGGAATGATTGCTGCTGCCAAAACTCAGGCAGATGGTTTTATTTCATTAGCCGGTGCAGGGTATAAAGCTGGTGATATACTGAAAACGCAACTTGCCGCCCAGCCCGAACCGGTCAAAAGCGCATGTTACTCATCCATTGACAGCCTCGAAGCTGGAAAAACATTTTCGGAAGTAAATCCCCTGCTCTATTCATTGTTTCGCCCCAGTATTCAACCATACCTGATTTCATGGTTCAGGTATAATCCCTGTGAGGAGATCAAGAAGCTGACATTGCCGGTACTCCTGGTGCAGGGCACAACCGACATACAAGTGAGCGTTCAGGATGCCGAAAACCTGAAACAAGCTAAACCAGGTGCACGGCTTGTTGTGATCGAAGGCATGAACCACATCCTGAAAAATGCTCCCGCCGAAAGGCAGGCAAACATTGCCACTTATACCGATCCTGTTCTTCCATTGAATGATATACTTGTGAAGGAAGTGACAGCATTTATTATGCAATTGCAACAATAATCTTTGTTTCTGCGTTTACAGCAGTATCCTGTTCACCACAAACGCAAGAATAATTGAGAAATTCCGGGTCGCTGAAATTTCTGGCAGTTGTAATTATTGCCCTGTTTTGCTTTAAGAATGTTTCCCCGTGCAGCATGTACAAGATTACTGTTGCGGGCAAAACCATGGTTGGCAATAACGAAGACAGCTGGCGGCGCGATCCTCGAATATGGTTCGAACAGTCATCGGCTGGCAAAGCAGGCGTTGCATATGTTGGTTATGCCGGCAAATCGGGACCTGACGGCGCTGTGAACGAATACGGGCTTGCCTATGATGCATTTACCATGCCCCACAAGCCAGGCATGCCCGGAAGAGACCCCGGCAAAAAAGATTTTTCATACAGCCAGCTGAAAACCATCATGCAGACGTGCAAGACAGTGGATGACGTCAATGCCATTTTAAGTGAACAAAACCTGCATGTCCTGAATGGCAGCCCTCTTTTTAACGGAGGAATGTTACTATTTGCTGACAGTACTGGGAAATACTTAGTTGTGGAAGCAGGTAAACTGACTTTCGGCAATGACGAGAAGTTCCTGCTGGCAAACTTCAGTATCGCTGATACCAAAGATTTGAGCACCATAAAAATGGAACGCTACTGCAAGGGTGTTGATTTCCTGAGGAATAAACCGCTGAGTACCGATGTTGCGTTCTGCACTGCCTTATCTGATACCATGAGTGTAAACCGTAAAAAAGCCGGCGACGGAACGTTATATACCACCATTTACGACCTGAAAGACGGAATCATTTACGCTTACTTCTTTCATGATTATAACCAGCGAGTGACTTTTAACCTTAAGGAAGAACTGGCAAAAGGCGACCATGCCTATAGTTTCACTGATCTGTTTCCATCCAATTACAACTTCAGCAGATTTCTCAGCTTTATGACTCCCCAGAACAATAAGCTGATTTTCATGTTTCTAATAGCCTGCAGCCTGATCTTCGCTTTCACATTTGTCTTCTTCCTCTTCAGTTTTTTCAAATCGCCAAAATCGGAACCTCGCAGGTATCTCAAACTTATTTTGTCGTTCACAGGTTTGGCATTTTGCTACTATTCTTATGTACTGCTTCGCAATCAGGGTATTTATTATTTCCCGGCACCATTCCTTGACGGCTACTCCGTGATGGTGTCAATATCATCGTACCTGCCTTTATTATTGATCCTTTCGATAATTCCTCTCGTATTGGCGTTGATCAGGATAATCAGAAAAAAGCAGTGGAGCCGGTTTGCCAGGATAATTTTCGTAGTAAACACATTTGTTTTTATTATACTCTTAGGGTTATTTGCATACTGGCAACTATTTGATATATTCGGCTAATACTGCACCAGGTTTCCGGCATCATCTCAGGATTTGTTCTGATACGATATAGCCTCGCCAATGAATAGCCACAACAATACTTCATCATAAAACACTACCTTTGCAGCTGCGAAAAACACTGCAATACCGATATGTTAGATAAACTCGAAGCCATATACCTGCGATTTCTCGATCTCGAAAAACAAATGGCCCAGCCCGATGTAATGTCGGACATGAAGTCGTTTGTCAAACTCAATAAAGATTACAAGGAACTTCAACCCATCATTGCCGCTTATAAGGATTACAAAACCCTGATGAACGGTATCGAAACCGCCCGCACCATCCTCAACGAGGAAAAAGACCCTGAACTGCGCGAGTTCGCCAGGGAAGAACTTGACACCATGCTGGTGAAGCAGGAGAAAATGGAGGAAGACATTCGCCTGATGCTCATCCCTGCCGATCCGCAGGACGGTAAAAATGCCGTGGTTGAAATCCGTGCCGGAACCGGTGGCGACGAAGCCAGTCTGTTTGCCGGCGACCTGTATCGCATGTACATCCGCTTTTGCGAAAACAAAGGCTGGAAGATTGAACCCGTGAGCGTTACCGAAGGCACCGTGGGTGGCTTTAAGGAGGTGATATTCGAGGTAAGAGGCGAAGGCGTTTACGGCATCATGAAATACGAATCAGGCGTGCACCGTGTGCAGCGCGTGCCGGCCACCGAAACACAGGGACGTGTACACACCTCGGCAGCAACAGTGGCTGTGTTGCCCGAAGCCGATGAATTTGATGTTGACATAAAACCCAACGACATACGCAAAGACACTTACTGCTCGTCGGGACCCGGCGGACAGAGCGTAAACACAACCTACTCCGCTGTAAGGCTCACACATATCCCGACCGGCATTGTGGTTGCCATTCAGGATGAGAAATCGCAGATCAAGAACTTTGAAAAAGCAATGACTGTGCTGCGGACACGCATTTTTGAGATGGAATACCAGAAATACCTCGACGATATTTCGAAAAAACGCAAGACCATGGTATCCTCGGGCGACCGTTCGGCTAAGATTCGCACTTACAACTATCCTCAAAGCCGCGTTACCGACCACCGCATCAACATGACCGTTTACAACCTGCCAGTTTTCATGGACGGCGACATACAGGAGATGATCAACGAGTTGCAGCTGGCCGAAAACGCCGAACGGCTGAAGGAGGCAGTGGAGTAAGCGAATAGCAAATAGTTAATAGTAAATAACGAATAACGATTAACGAATAACGATTAACGAATAACTTTTAATGAATCGCGAACAACTCTTCAACCTTATTCAGCAAAAAAGATCGTTCCTGTGTGTGGGCCTCGACAGCGATCTCACAAAAATACCGGCTCATCTTCTGCATGAGGAAGATCCCGTTTTTGCGTTCAACCGACAGATCATTGATGCCACCATCGAATACACCGTTGCTTACAAGCCAAATTTCGCCTTTTACGAAAGCCGCGGTATAGCAGGGTTACAGAGCCTTTCGAGAACCATGAATTACCTTGAAGCATTTCAGGACCAGGCTTTTACAATAGCCGATGCCAAGCGTGGCGACATAGGCAACACTTCGGCTCAATATGCTAAAGCTGTTTTTGATAAAAGCATCTCGGGTTTCAGTTTTGACGCTGTAACCGTTGCACCTTACATGGGTGAAGATTCGGTAAAGCCCTTCCTCGATTTCGGAGGCAAATGGGCCATTATCCTGGCACTCACGTCAAACAAGGGTTCCGACGATTTCCAGTTGTTCAGCAACGGATCAGGAAAACGGTTGTTCGAACAGGTGCTCGAACGCACACAGCATTGGGGCTCGCCCGACAATATCATGTATGTTGTGGGTGCTACCAAGGCCGAAATGCTCAGCAACATCCGCGACATTGTCCCGGATCATTTCCTGCTGGTTCCCGGTGTGGGCGCCCAGGGCGGAAACCTGCAGGATGTTGCAAAACATGGTATGAACGATCATTGCGGCCTGCTGGTAAATGCCTCGAGAAGTATCATTTTCGCTTCAAACGGTGTTGATTTTGCTGAAAAAGCCAAAGCCGAAGCCGCTTCAATGCAGCAGGAGATGGAAACATTGCTTAAATCAGCAGGACTGATTCAATAGACCTTCCCTGCCGTTTCCCGAATTACAAACCGGTTCTTCAATGCGCAGCAACATTTTCCGGATTTCTGCCGGCCTTGCCATAATCATTCTTATTACGTGGTTTCTTCTGCCTAAGTACATGCAGAAAGCCCTTATCTATCAGAAGCCCGGTATCCGTGACCTTGAGATTTTTGAAAACAGGATGGTGAAGGCCGGCAAGCCAATGGCATGGCCTGTTGATTCACTCTGCAATGCTGAGCCGATCAGCGACAGCGCTTCAGCAGAATTTAAAAAGTATGAAACTGTGGCATATCTTGTGGTGAAAGGTGGCCGGATTGTTCATGAAGAGTATTGGGACGGATGGAACGACTCAACTGTAAGTAACTCTTTTTCAATGGCCAAGAGTATTGTTTCGTTACTCATCGGTTGTCTTATAGAAGAAAAAAAGGTTGCTCTGGATGATCCCGTTCGCAAATACATTCCTGAATTACTGGATATGAAGGATCACCCGGTACTGATCAGGCATCTTCTGACCATGAGTTCCGGACTCAACTGGGACGAGAGCTACAGCAGCCTTACATCCGTTACCACTGAAGCCTATTATGGCAATGATATTCAGGGGCTTGTCACTTCATTGAATCCCACCGAAGTTCCCGGCAAAATTCACAGATACAAAAGCTGTGACACACAGCTACTTGGCATTATCGTAGAACGTGCTTCAGGCATGAAAGTCGCTGATTATGCCTCGCTCAGGCTTTGGCAGCCGCTTGGCGCAGAATTTTCAGCCTATTGGAGCCTCGACAGCAAAGACGGCAACGAAAAAGTTTACTGCTGCTTTAATGCCACTGCCCGCGATTTTGCCCGCATTGGCCAGATGGTTCTCGACAGCGGTATGTTCAATGGCAGGCAGGTTGTACCAAAGGACTATATTTCGGAGGCTACCAGTCCGGCAACCTGTCTGAAGGATGATGAAGGAAAACCTTGCGATTATTACGGCTATCAGTTCTGGCTAACGACATACAAAGGACAGCGTGTCATATTTGCCCGCGGCATACTGGGGCAATACATATTTATTATTCCTGCGCTCAACACGGTGATTGTCAGGCTCGGCCACAAACGTAGCGATGAATATACTCATCACACGCCAATGGATGCATTCACTTATATTGACGAAGGCATCCGACTTGCCACTCCAAAATAAAAAAGCCGGTAACAAAATGTACCGGCCTTTTTACACACTGATTCTCTTTAGTCAACAACAGTAACCCAGCCGAAGGGATCCGGTTCGTCACCATATTGAATACCAAGCAACAGCCTGTAAAGTTTCGATGAAACCTCGCCGGCTTTACCGTCTTTACAGTACTTATATTCCTGCCCGGTCACACTGTCAACAATGCGCCTGATCGGCGAAATCACGGCAGCGGTTCCGCATGCGCCTACTTCGTCGAATTCGGCGAGTTCTTCAACAGGCACTTTGCGTCTTTCAACCTTCATACCGATGCTTTCGGCAAGCTGCATCAGGCTCTTGTTGGTAATGGAAGGAAGTATAGATTCCGATGCAGGGGTTACATAAGTATTCCCTTTTATGCCGAAGAAGTTGGCAGGGCCGGCTTCATCGATATATTTCTTTTCGCGGGCATCGAGGAAAAGCGCTGATGCAAATCCTTCGCGGTGTGCGCGTTCACCGGCCATGAGGCTGGCTGCATAGTTTCCACCAACTTTATATCGACCTGTACCCAAAGGAGCAGCGCGGTCGCTGTCGCGGGCAATCTGGATGCTCACCGGGTTAAAGCCTTCCTTAAAATATGGGCCTACCGGAGTAACAAAAACAAGAAACATATATTCATCAGCAGGTTTTACCCCTACCCTTTTACCGGAACCGAAGAGCAGCGGCCTGATATAGAGCGATGCGCCGGTGCCGTATGGCGGAACGAAACTCCTGTTAAGCCTTACAACCGAGAAGACAGCTTCTTTAAAAAGCTCGCAGGGGGGCACTGCCATAAGCAGTCCGTTGGCCGAATCCTGCATGCGTTTTGCGTTGTCTTCCCAGCGAAATAGCCTTATTTTACCGTCTTTCCCCATATATGCCTTAAGTCCCTCAAACGCCTGCTGCCCGTAATGAAGCCCGGTTGCGGCGATATGAACTGGCATGTATTCCGAGTCGGAGATTTCGAGCTTGCTCCATTCACCTTCACGGAAATAGGCCCTCACGTTAAAATCTGTTTTCAGGTAACCGAAGGGTAACTTCCCCCATTCAATGTCTTCCATGGCATTTGGTTTTAGTGATGTATCGAGTATGGTTATTTTTAAAAAAGTCAGTAACCGTGGTATAAAAGCGTCGCGGTGCTATCACATATTCAGGGCGAATTTATAAATTATTCTTACGTGAAACTCTGAAAAACACTGTTTTTTAAATAATTTCGGCTAACAACTAACCTGCTGTGAGTATTTGAGTTAAAAAGTGTTTGCCAGGGTGGTGTTTGATATTTCCAGTTTGAGGTTTCCTTTTTTCTGATCGCTGTTCCGCGTTTCTGAAATTGCAGATTACAAGTTGAAATTGACAGCAAACTCCTTACCCTGTGCCAAATTGTCATATTCCCCGCGATGGCATATCCTTTGATCGACTCATGAAAAAATTTTAAAACAATTACCATGCAAACCGGCAAAATCAACGTTCAGACCGAGAACATTTTTCCTATCATCAAGAAGTTCCTTTACTCGGATCACGAAATATTCCTGCGCGAGCTCATCTCGAACGCGGTGGATGCCACAACCAAACTTAAAACACTGGCATCGATGGGCAAATTCCAGGATGACCTGGGCGACACAACCATCGAAGTATCAATTGATTCGAAAAAGAAAACACTCACTGTTAAAGACCATGGCATTGGCATGACCGCCGATGAAGTGGAAAAATATATCAACCAGATCGCCTTTTCGGGTGCCGAAGAATTTTTGAAAAAATATAAGGGTAAAACCGAGGTTGAGCAGAGCGGTCTTATCGGCCATTTCGGTCTCGGCTTTTACTCGTCGTTTATGGTAGCCGACAAGGTTGAAATTCGCACCAAAACCTACAAGAAAGGCGCCGGTACAAAGGCTGTACGCTGGGAATGCGACGGTTCGCCCGAGTACAAACTTGAAGAAATTGAAAAAACCGACCGCGGCACCGAAATCGTTCTGCACGTGTCTGGCGATTCCAAGGAATTTCTGGAAGAATACCGCATCCTCGAGTTGTTGAAAAAATACTGCAAATTCCTGCCCATCCCCATCCGTTTTGGAAACGAGAAAACCTGGGAACCCTCCGAAACCGAGAAAGATGACAAAGGCGAACCCAAGCAGGTAGAAGTCGAAAAACCACGCATCATCAACAATACCAACCCTTTATGGAAGCAGATGCCGTCAGGTCTTACTGACGAAGACTACAAAAAGTTTTATCGCGAACTCTACCCCAATACCTTCGAAGAACCGCTTTTCAATATTCACCTTAATGTTGATTACCCTTTTAACCTTACGGGAATATTGTTCTTCCCCAAGGTGAAACGCAATTACGAAATTCAGCGCGATAAAATCCAGCTTTACTGCAACCAGGTCTTCGTCACCGATTCGGTCGAAGGCATTGTTCCCGATTTTCTCACCCTGCTGCATGGTGTACTCGATTCGCCCGACATCCCGCTCAATGTTTCGCGCAGTTACCTGCAAAGCGATCAGAATGTGAAAAAGATTTCGGGCCACATCATGAAAAAGGTCGCCGACAGGCTCGAGGAAATCTTTAAAAACAACCGCGAGGAATTTGAGAAGAAGTGGGACGACATCAAGATTTTCATTGAATACGGCATGATTTCGGAACCTAAATTCTACGAAAGGGCCGAAAAATTTACGCTGCTGAAGGATACGGAAGGCAAATATTTCACTTTTGAGGAATACCGGAAACATATAAAGGCAACCCAAACCGACAAGGAAAAGAACCTGATTTACCTTTATACCACCAATATTGAAGAACAGCACAGCTTCATCAATGCAGCCAAATCGCGCGGTTACAGTGTACTAGTAATGGATACGCCGCTTGATGGCCATTTCATCAATGCCCTGGAGCAGAAATTTGAAAAATCGCAGTTCACCCGTGTTGATGCCGATGTGGTTGACAAACTGATAAAGAAAGAAGAGCAGCTGCCATCGAAACTTACTGAAGATCAGCAGAAAGAGCTTACCACCGTTTTTGAAGGCCTGGTTGAAAAAAGCAAATTCCATGTGGTTTTCGAAAGCCTCAGCGAAAGCGATCTGCCGGTTCTGATCACGCAGCCGGAGTTTATGCGTCGCATGAAGGATATGTCGGCAATGGGCGGTGGCTACGATTTCATGGGCAGCATGCCCGATAATTACAATCTTGTGGTGAACCCAAACCACCGGCTTGTTGGCAGGCTTGCCGAAACCAGTGAGGAGGAATCGCGCAACAAGCTTGCAAAACAGCTCATCGACCTGGCTCTTTTGTCGCAAAACCTGTTAAAAGGCAGTGAGTTGACAAGTTTTATTCAGCGCAGCGTTGATATCATTCAATAAATAAACGATCTTTGATACTACCAAAACCAAAACCAATAGTAAGATGAAAAAATCACTCCTCTGGATCGGTGGCCTCATACTTCTGGCTGTCATTCTTTATACCTGGTTGTCAGGCGTTTATAACGGACTGGTAACCTCCGAACAAAGTGTGAATAAAACCTGGGCCGATGTTCAGGGTGCATATCAGCGCCGTGCCGACCTCATACCCAATCTTGTTGCCACTGTTAAGCAATACGCCAACTATGAACAGCAAACTTTGATACAGGTAATAGAAGCGCGCGCCAAGGCAACCAAAACCGACATCAATATTGATCCCAAGAACCTTGATGCCAACACATTAGCCAAATTCCAGGAAAGCCAGGGGCAACTCACCTCCGATCTTTCAAAACTGCTTGTGATTGTTGAACAATACCCGCAACTCAAGGCAAATGAGAATTTCATGCAGTTGCAGAACGAGCTTGAACGCACCGAAAACCGAATCAATGTTGAGCGCCGCAATTTTAATGAATCCGTTCAGCAGTATAATACAAAATTGCTGCGGTTCCCTACCAACCTGCTTGCAGGCATGTTCGGCTTCAGCAAAAGAGCGTATTTCGAAGCTGACAAAGGCGCCGAGAATGCTCCAAAAGTTGACGACCTGTTCAATAAATAATTCCGGACTTCATGAAGGATAATGCCCGTAGCTTCTTCACCCCTGAACAGCAGGAGGATTTGAAACTCGCAATCATGCATGCCGAACTCGATACCTCAGGCGAAATCCGCATCCATATAGAAACCCGATGCCGCGGCGAAGCCAACGACAGGGCAGCCCAGATTTTCAAAATCCTTGGCATGGACAAAACTGAGCTCCGCAATGGAATCCTGTTTTACCTAGCCCTAAAGAACCGAAAGTTTGCCGTAATAGGCGACTCGGGAATCAACGCCATGGTTGAGGAAAACTTCTGGCAACAACTTAAAGCCATCCTTATCGAACATTTTGCCCAGGACAAATTCACCGAAGGCCTCGTCGTATGCATCGGCAAAGTTGGTGCTGAATTGAAAAAGTATTTCCCTCACCAGCGCAATGACATTAACGAACTAACGGATGATTTGTCGTTTGGCGACGAGTAAAACCAAAAAACAGCCCTAATCCTGTCCTTGATGCCCGGAAAATCACGTCACAGTTATTTGCTCTTGTTCATGTTGATCGTACTGCCTTTTGGCGGTGTATTGGCTGATGAGGGCATCCCTCCTGCCCCAAATCCTCCGCGGTTGGTAAACGATTTAGCCGGGATATTACAACCTGCCCAAATTGAGGAACTCGAGAACAAACTTGTGGCATTCAGCGATTCCTCTTCAACGCAGATTGTAGTAGTTACGATTTCAAGCTTAAACGGAAACGAAATCTCCGATTTCACCCAAAAGCTCGGACAAGCATGGGGAGTAGGAACAAAACAGTATAACAACGGGTGTGTCATCCTTGTCAAACCTAAATCCGATACCGAGAATGGTGAAGCCGATATTGAAACAGGCTATGGGCTGGAGCACCTTATCACCGACGCAGATGCATGGAATATCATCAACAGAGAGATGATCCCCTACTTCAAGCAAAACGACTATTACGGAGGAATTAATGCCGGGGCGGATGCTGTCATCAGGTTCACCACGGGTGAGTACAAGTCCGACAGCTACGGCAAATCGAATGCAGGTGGAGAGAGTATTCTCGGCATCATCATTGTTATCATTGTAATTATCATCATACTGAGCAAATTCAACCGCAACAATCACCGCACCATAGGCCGAAGTACCGGTATGGGACCGATCTTCTGGCCCGGCAATTCCGGTGGACACTGGGGTGGTTTCAGCGGCGGCAGCGGCGGATTCGGCGGCGGTGGAGGTGGAGGTTTCGGCGGTTTTGGCGGCGGCAGTTTCGGCGGCGGCGGCGCCAGCGGAAGCTGGTAAATCAGGCCTATCGTTGAAACTTATGCTATCTGCTCACAACTTCACATATATATTTTTGATGGTTGTGTGAATTGATTACTTTTGTCGTGAAGTAATCCATTCATTCATGAAAAAATATCTACACTCTCTGTTGCCTGTAATACTGATGCTGGCATGTTTCAGTGTTTCTGCCCAGGAAAAACCTGAGGCCCTTCCCGACACTTCTCAATATCCATACTGGATAAAGATGATGCAGGACCCTGATGCCAACTTTTTTCAAACTCAGCGTGCCTTTAATCAATACTGGCAAGGAAGGGAAATCACCAAAGGCTGTGGATGGAAACCTTTTAAGAGATGGGAAAGCTACATGCAAACGCGTGTATCGCCCGAAGGCGTGAAGCCCGCGCCCGATGCTGTATTCAATGCATACAATCAATATATGCAGCAGCACGACCAGGCAACCTCGCTCAACGGCAACTGGGTAAGCCAGGGGCCTTTTTCAATTCCAACAGCCAAAGGCTACCAGGGCTTGGGGCGAATCAATGCCATTGCTTTCCATCCTACCGATCCTGACATCCTTTACATTGGCGCGCCATCGGGTGGCCTGTGGGTAACTACCCAGGGCGGCAATAGCTGGACAACCAATACCGATATACTTCCTACATTAGGAGTATCGGCCATTGCCATCAACCCGGCAAACCCGCAAATCATATATATCGGTACCGGCGACCGCGATGCCGGCGATGCACCGGGAATAGGTGTTATGAAAAGCACCGATGGCGGTGTAACCTGGAACCTTGCCAACAGCGGAATGGGCAGCAAGGTTGTGAGCAAAATGCTCATCGTTACGAGCAATCCTGATATTGTAATTGCTGCCACAACCGGCGGCATGTATAAATCAACCGATGGTGGAGAAAACTGGGTGTTCAAGGCAGGCGGTAGTTTCAAGGACTTGGTCTTCAAACCCGGAAACCAGGAAATCTTATATGCTGCAGCTGATGCAAGGTTCTACCGTTCGACCGACCAGGGCGAAACATGGACCCAGATTACATCGGGAATACCATCCGCATCAAGAGGAGTTATCGGCGTTTCGCCGGCAAATCCCGAAATGGTTTATTTTCTGCTTGCTAAGAGTGATAACGGTTTCAAAGGTGTTTACAGGTCGGTTGACGGTGGTTTGAATTTTACTACCCGGTCAACCTCTCCCAACATCATGGATTGGTCGTGCGACGGTAGCGGAAGCGGCGGCCAGGCCTGGTATGACCTTTGTATGACTGTTGACCCGCTGGATGCCGATGTGATTTATGCCGGCGGAGTGAACGTTTGGAAATCAGCGAATGGCGGAACATCCTGGCAAATCAGCGGCCATTGGTACGGAGGTTGCGGTGTTCCGGCAGTACATGCCGATCAGCATGTATTTGAAGTGAATCCCCTCAACAACAGGATTTACGTAGGCAACGACGGTGGTATTTACTACACTGAAAATGGCGGCACTAACTGGCCCGAAATCAGCAACGGGCTTGCCATCAGCCAGACCTACAAACTCGGACAGAGCGCCACTGTTGACGAACGTGTGGTGAATGGTTACCAGGACAATGGCTCGTCGCTGTACGACGCCGGTTCGTGGTATGCCATCGGTGGCGGCGACGGTATGGAATGCGCCATTGATTATACTAATCCATTGTACAGCTATACAACGGTTTACTACGGTTCCATCGACAGGCACTACGGACTAAACAACCAGGGCGCTATTGCAGGTAACGGAACCAACGGAATTGATGAAGAAGGCGCCTGGGTTACACCGTTCATTATCGATGAAAAAGACCCAAATACCATGTTCATTGGTTATAAAAACATATGGCGCAGCCGCAATATCAAAAACTCATCTACCGGGGGAGTTAAGTGGACCAAGATTTCTACCATTAATACGGGCAATCTTTCGGTTCTTGAACAATCTCCGGTGAACACCGACCTGCTGTATGCCTCCAGCAGTGGCAGTATGTACATCTGTACAAATGCCCAGGGAGATGAACCTGCCTGGACAAACATTTCGTCATTCCTTCCATCTGGATCGGAAATTACTGATATTGAAGCACATCCTTTTGAAGAAAACACGCTTTATATCACCCAATCCGACAATAAAATCTATAAATCAACCGATCGCGGCATCACCTGGACAAATATTACCGGAAGCCTGCCCAGCATCCATTTCAGCGGGGTGGTTTACTATAAAAACAGTATGGAAGGCTTGTACCTTGCCACCGATGCAGGCGTGTTTTACCGTGATCAATCCATGACCGATTGGATTCCCTTTAACAACGGAATGCCAGCCAATGCTAGGGTTACTGAACTCGAGATTTATTACGACCCGGTGAGCGTTGCCAACGACAGGCTGAAAGCTGCAACTTACGGACGCGGCCTTTGGAAATCGGACATGTATTTCGCCACCCCCGTTACTGATTTTGAAGCCGACAGAACGCTGGTTCCTCCGGGATGCCCGGTCAGTTTCAAAGACCTCTCGTTTGGTGTGCCTTTCGAGTGGGACTGGACATTTGTGGGAGGTACGCCGGGTACTTCAAACGAAAAAAATCCATCGGGCATAACATACAGCACTCCCGGCACCTACCTTGTGGAACTGACAACCACGAATACCGCGGGTTCCAATACGCTGACAAAGACAGCTTATATCACGGTAAGCGACACATTAAAGCCCGCTGCTGACTTTGCTGCCGATCAAAAAGTTTTCTGTTCAGCTGGCGTGACCGTAAAATTCACTGACGAAACAGACTACTGCCCAAACACATGGCAATGGGAATTCACACCCAATACCGTTTCGTTTGTAAACGGAACCAATGTGAGTTCGCAGAATCCACAGGTAATGTTCAACCAAAACGGCAGCTACACCGTGCAACTGGTGGTTTCCAATGCCAACGGTTATGATGTGGCCGTTAAGCAGGATTATATCATGGTAGGTGGTTACCCTTTGCCATTCAACGAAGATTTTGAAACCATGCAATTTGATACCCGGAGCTGGGTAGTTGAAAATCCCGATATGAGCATTACCTGGGACATCGATACCATTTATGCCAACGGTAACAGCCAGTACGCTGCCCGTATGGATTTCTTTCACTATGCAGCACCTCCCGGCCGACGCGACAGGCTCATTTCGCCTGCCCTCGACTTCAGCGGCATGAACAGCGTTGAGCTCACTTTCGACCATGCCTATGCTTCCCGCTTCACCACTTCATCCGATTCACTGATTATTTATGTTTCGGCTGATTGCGGCGAAAACTGGACGCGTGTATTCCAGGCCGGAGAAAAAGGTCAGGGTACATTTGCCACCACTCCCAAAACTACAACACTGTATGTACCAACTATTGTTGACGACTGGTGCGGAATTGGCTGGGGCAGCCAGTGTATCTCTGTCGATCTGAGCCCCTGGGCTAATATTACCGGCGTAAAAATCGCACTCGAATCGTATAACCGCTTCAGCAACAACCTGTATATCGACAACCTCAGCATTGCCCAACCTACGGGAATGATTGCACCGCAAAGCATCGGTGGTATCGCGGTATTTCCAAATCCTGCAAAAGGGTTCGTGACAATAACCTCCGACCAGCCGCTGGGCAAAACCTCACTGGCAATTGTTGACATGGCAGGCATTATCCGTATCAAAAGAACTGCTGACGGCAATCACGCTATCCATGAAACTCTTGACATCCGTGATCTGAACCCGGGCATGTATTTCATCAAGATTGACGCCGAACAGAAATCAATCACCCGCAAGCTTGTAATCAACTAAACATACTCCTCTTTCAGAAAAACCTGCCATTTCCCGGCAGGTTTTTTAATTTTGAGGCAGATAAAGGCCATGCAAATATTCTATTCACCTGACATTTTGAGCAACACTATTCCTCAGCAGGTTCAACTGGGTGAGGAAGAATCGGCCCATTGTGTGAGGGTGCTGCGTAAGAAGATTGGGGATACCATCCAGATCACCGACGGGCGGGGAGGTTTGTTTGAAGCCATAGTGAACAACAATGACCCGAAAAAGTGTCTGGTCACCATTGTTACTGCTTCAGGAGTCCTGCCTCAAAAGCCTTTCAGGTTGCATGTTGCCGTTGCCCCCACCAAGAACACCGACCGCTTTGAATGGTTCCTTGAAAAAGCTACCGAAATAGGTATTACCGAGATCACTCCAATCATCTGTGAACACTCGGAACGAACCGTTCTCCGCACCGACCGGCTGCAGAAAGTCCTCATATCGGCCATGAAACAGTCGCTGAACCTGCACCTTCCATTACTGAACGAGCCGGTTAAACTGGCCGATTTTCTGAAAAGAGAATTTGCAGGACAGAAATTCATCGGCTATGTGGAAGAAAAACAGGAAGTTCTGTTGAATGAACTATATCAAAAAGGTTCTGACTGTGTTATTCTCATAGGTCCCGAAGGCGATTTCAGTAAGGATGAACTTGAAAAGGCAAAACGAACTGGATTTGAGACAATCAGCCTGGGAAATTCGCGTTTAAGAACCGAGACGGCGGCCCTTGTCGCCACCATGACCATCAACTTACTGAACGATTGAAAATGAAACGATATATCCTACTGGTATTCACACTCTTATCACTGACTGCTGGAGCGCAATCCTTCCAGATCGCATTGCTAAAATACAACGGCGGCGGCGACTGGTATGCCAACCCAACCTCGCTTACCAACCTTATTGATTTTTGCAACAAGAACCTGGGAACCAACATCAGCAAGGATTACGCAACCGTGGATGTGGGCAGTGCCGAGATTTTCGATTATCCTTTTGTGCACGTCACCGGGCATGGCAATATCATTTTCAACGACCAGGAAGCGCTAAACCTGAGGAACTACCTGTTGGCCGGCGGTTTCCTGCATATCTCCGACAATTACGGCATTGATAAGTTCATCAGGCCGCAGATGAAGAAGTTGTTCCCCGAACTGGATTTTGTTGAACTGCCTTACTCCCACCCTATTTACCACCAGAAATACAACTTCCCTAGCGGCCTGCCCAAAATACATGAACATGACAACAAGCCTGCCCAGGGTTTCGGACTGCTATGGGAAGGGAGACTGATCTGTTTTTATGATTACGAATGCGACCTTGGCGACGGTTGGGAAGACCCCGACGTGCACAAGGACTCACCTGAAAAACGGTTGAAAGCCTTACAGATGGGGGCGAATATGATACAGTATGTGTTTACGAAGTAGAAGTTCCGGTTTCAAGTTTCAAGTTGCAAGTTTCAAGTTGCAGGCACCAGATTACAGCTTCAAGTTTCAAGTACCGGGTGCCAGGTTTCAGCAAACTGATTAGAAATGTTGGAAAAATAAATATAAGAAATGTTGATTAATCAAAAGATTTCTCCTGAACAATATTACCTTTTTCATCAAACTTTGTAATTCTTGTTTTTTTTCCACGTTCGTCGTATTCTTCCTGAGAATGAATAACGCCATTTTTATAAGAATCAACGACACTTCTGTAAATACCTTCTTTAAATGAATATTTTTTCCAGTGATCTTTATTAATCCGCCAAATATCAAGCGTTCCAGTGAACTTATTATTAATCAATACTTTAACAAGCCCATCTATCGCGCCGTAATAATCATACTGCCATTCGCCCGATGATGTCACCTGGCCACGGTCATTTTTCATTGCGACCTTTAATTCTTTTCCCTCAGAAATAAAAATATCTTCTTCGTGGTTTTCAATATCCAAATAAGTACTGTCAATCAATCCTTCTGAACTAATGATCTCAAAATGCTTATCAGAAGATCTGGAGTATCGCGTCACTCTAACCACTTTTGTATTAACATATTCAATCTCTTTACGCAGTCTGCCATCCGGAAAATTTATTTTCCATACACCAATTGGTTGACCATTATCATCAAAATAGTACTCCTTGTAAATAACATTGTTAGCATTTACATTCTGCCATTTTCCTATTTGCAACCCATTCTTAGTTATCCCCTGTTTTGTAAAACGCAGATATACAGAGTTATCTTTATTTGTAATCTCCAGCGTTTGAGCATCAATTTTAACATACGAAAGAAGTGCCAGCGCAATGCAAAGCAAGCATCTAAAACATCTGATTCTCATGATTGATAGAAATATATCTTTAACAATCGATTAATAAATACAAATATCGAAAAAATAAAATCACATTGAAGAAGGTTCAATGGTAACGCAAATATGAATCCGGTTACTTTCTCATCAAAATCAATTGCTCCTCCAGCACCTTGATCCTTGCTTCGGCATCGGCTTGCTTTTTACGCTCAATTTCAACCACTTCGGGTTTGGCATTGGCTACGAAGCGCTCGTTTGAAAGCTTCATCATTACACTTTTTAGGAAACCTCTGGTATATTCAAGTTCCTGAGTGAGGCTGACAATTTCAGCATTAACATCAATCTGTTGTCCTAGCGGAACGTAGAATTCCCTAACAGTACTGTTCGGATTTTCTATTTCCTGATCAGCAACTTATCAGTCTTAATATAAGTTCCAGATCTTAGGGAGTAAAAATAGATACCATCAGGAAAACCGTTCGTATTCCAGAGTTTTTGCCCTTTTTGACCAGTTAAGACAAATGTTTCTATTTTACGCCCTAATGCATCCTGAATAGTAAGTGTGGAATTATCTACAGGCAGGGTATAATCAAAGGCAGCCCACTCACCGGCAGGGTTGGGCTTTACGGTAACATGTATTGATTCAGGATGTTGTATGGAAGCATACAGGTTGGTATCGCTAAACTCAAACGCCCAGATGTAATAATCCGTTTCACCCAACGGAGGGCCACAGCCAATATCTCCGGTGCTGGTGCCCTGCGCCGTGGCTGCAACTACCCATGTGCTATCACTCCTTTGTACCACACCCGATGCAATGTATTCCGATGCCTGGCCACCAATGCAACGTTGCCACAAAAACGTGCCAGATGAGCTGATTTTTAATACCCATATTTCGTCGTAATAAACCGACAATGAATGATTGCCCGATACATCGCCATTAAATGAACTGGTTCCGGCAAAAACGAAAACATTATTATCTTCTGTTTTAAAAATCCTGGCAGTAACTTCATATCTACTTCCACCGAAACATTTGGTCCAGATAATATTGCCTTCAAGATCAATTTTTGCCAGCCATACATCCGTAGTCTTATTACCATTCTGGTTGTATCCCTCGTGATAACCGGCACCTTCCATATCCCCGTCATTTGATGAGGTACATCCCGCTATCAGATACCCATCGTTCACTTCAATCGCGGTTCTGATCAAATCCGAATCGCTTCCCCCGTAACAGCGCTGCCATTGCATGACGCCGTTCGAATCGAGCTTTACCAGCAATGCTTCGTAATCACCGCTGTGAGGCGTGCATTCCATGTTGCCATCGGTATTTACCATTCCTGTACCACACAGCAAAAACCCTCCATCGGAGGTGGCGGCAATGCCAAATCCCATTTCAAGGCCTGATGAACCAAGGGTAAAATCCCAAACTTTGGCGCCGGCGCTATCAAGCTTAAACGCCCATAGATCGAACCCGCCGTAATTATTCGTGATATCACCATCAGTGGAGCAGGAATATCCCATTGCCACAACCCCGCCATCGCTTGTGGCCACACCATCCATTACATACTCCCTGCAATTGCCACCAACTACCTTATCCCATATCTTGTTGCCTTCGCTATTTATCTTTATGATCCAAAAATTGAGTGCATCAGGATATGGATCATATGTAACATCACCGTCAACTGAGTAGGTGGTAGCGACTATAAAACATATTCCGTTTACAGATTGAAGAATTCTCTTTGATTCATCGGCTTTAGTACCTCCAAATTTCTCATGCCACATAATATTACCATATAGATCAACATTAATCAACCATACATTTGTAGAGTTTTCCATCGTTGTACCAAGAATATAATAACCATTGCCGTTTGGCATTATATCTTCACCTCGATCATTATTTGGTCCATCATAACAATTCTGCCAATTGATCACAATGTGCTGCGAAAACGCACATTTACTTATAACTAAAAAGAATAGAATCAGACAACAATAACGGTGTATCACAGCAAAGATATTCACATTACTAACAATAAATACGCGTTCTTACTCTTTCTACTTCACCAAAATCACCTTATCTGATATGGTGAGATTTCCGGCCGTAACCTTGAAAAGGTAAATACCAGATGTTAGCTTGCGTATATCCCAAAGTTTCTGCCCTTGCAGTCCCGTAAGGGTACAGGATTCAACCTGTTTCCCAAAAGAATCAAAAATAGTAAGGATAGCATCTGAAGTATTTCCGGGCAGGGTATAATCAAAGGCAGCCCATTCATGCGCGGGATTGGGTTTTACATTTATTGTTAAACCATAAACATTGGCAAGCAAACCAGACGAAACTCTTGTGCTTTTATAGGCAGCTTGTCCACCTGACTGTAGGCATGTGGTGTAAGAGGCTTCGTAAAAGCAGGTCAAAATGCCACGCGCTATTTGCTGAAGAGAATTGTTGGCGCCGGATGCCAACCCTTCAACAAATAACTTTTCACTTTCGGAAAGCGCATCTGCATGCCTACCATCGTTATGTAGAGTTTGATACAAGCCCAGAAGCTGCATATACTGGGTATGTTCGCTAAGACCTGTACTATCCATAGCGTACAAATCGGGCAGCATGTCTGCCAGCGCAAGTGCATTGGTAAAATTACGCTCCTGCAGGTACGTAGCAATTATCTGCCTGTCTGCTTCCAATCCGCCCAGGTTATCAAGCCAGTTGCGCACGAGGGTTAAATCGGTTGTGGTGTCGTTGAGGTAGCTCCTGATAATACTGTTTGCAGCAAATGCTTTTTGGTGGCTGTAACGCGCCAGGTCCTGTAGTAAAACCGTTTTATAGGTTGTGCCTTCGGCTACCTGCCGCAAAATGTCGATCATGTAACCGGGCAACGGGTTCTCTTTTTCCTCAAGATATTGCAGGAGTTCATCCTTTTTCAACTCGTCGGGGTTGGCTGCAAGGACATCGAAAATCACCGCTTCGGTAAAAACATCGGTTCGGCCGGCTACCAGTTTCAGCACTTCCTGCGACAGGTGCGGGGAAGCGCCAAGCAATAGTGTACGCAACGACCACATATCCCCGGCTTGTGCACTTTGAATATCGTCCAGCGTTTGTTCTGTCGAACCGCCATCCTTCAGGTTGTCATACAAAGCTTTCACGTTTGTATAGTTAGTGGCGGAAAGGGCATAATCAGATTCTAAATCCAACTTCTCTTGTGGATCGGGAATGATATTTCCGGAATGCGATGGGCATTGGTTTACGGTTGAAACGGTGTGATCGGTTATTTGATAACACTTATTAACCTCATCAGGATTCTGGTTAGAATAGGCAGAGCTATGATAGTAATCAATCAGGTTGCCGCCCCCGTTGTAAAAATGCCAGGTAACTCCTGTTGAGGAAAAAGCGTTGCCTGCTGGTTTTGTGGAACTACCCTGACTTTGCTGAATGAAGCTTACTTCTGGATTTGGTAATGGTACATAAAAATCAGCGTAGTTGTTGACGTTGAGGTTGCACGTGTAAGTCAGTCCAATCTGAGTATTCGACAGAATATTCGCTCCTTCAGCATAATTGCCATAGCTCAACCCTGCAAACGTATTCTTATAAAGGTCATCAACGGCATTGGTGTTAGCAACGCGTATGCCGGTATATATACCAACCGGAGCGCCTGTAGCTTTGACAAAATAGTTCTGCTCGATAGCAAAGCCGCTGCTTGCTTCTAAGTATATTCCAAAGCCTTCGGCATCAGGGCAACCAAACGATCCAAAATTGCTAATCTTGAATATAGAGTTCTTAATACTCTGATTCTTGACATTAGTTGTATAGATTCCATACTTATTGTTTTTGAAAGATGCAGCACTAACATTAAAAGTGTATGAGTTTGAGAGATCGTGAATTGCGCATATCCCCTGGTAAAATCCTTCAAAGCGGCATGAGTCGTATTGGGCACAGGGTTCAATAGGTGTAACACACTGGCTATAAACACTAAAACCAGCCGAATTCGAAGAAATGGCTTTATTCATATCAGCAATACCATCAACGTTTGAAGCCAATAGGAAATCGCATCCATTTATCGAAACACCTTTCACATGATCAATATCAATATGATTTTTAAAGATATAATTGGGCAGATATTGATTGCTTATTTCAAAAATGCAATTCTTCATGATTGCAACATAATTTGTTTCAAGGTTAGGATGATATGGATGAAAGTTTCTGTAATACAGCGCATGAATTGATTTCGAGTTGTTCAGAAATGTACTGTTCGTTGCTTTGAGAATACCACCTGTAGTGGTGTAGTCTCCACGTTTCCATAATTCAACCGCACATTTAGCATTTTTTATTGTTGCATTATTCAATTCAAGATACCCTTGCTGGTACTGTCCGTAGCTGTTAGCATATTGATGTGTGCTGCTGTTGCCCCATACCTCAATTCCTTGCCACATTTTGAAATAGTTACAATAAGAATTCGTATTCGTTAGTGTTCCCCCATTGACAATAAGTTTGCCTCCTTGCTTCACAATTATTTTGCTATGCTGACTAAAACTAACATTATTTGTAATAGTTAGCTTTGCCCCGTTCTCAATAATCACATTGCCGCTTATCTGCATCGCTGTGTTCCAATTTACATCAGGAGCCGTGATAGTAACATCAGGATATGTGACAAGACAGTTTTGAAGTATTGGAAGCGTTGAAATTGAATTACGCATCCTCTGTGCCTGTTGTAAAGTAAAGTACTCCATACAGTCAGGATGAGTATAAGTCATAATAATATGCTCATCAGGATTATAAGGATCGCCATTTGGATCCGGAGGAGCACTACCAGTCCATTCACAAGTCTCATAGTCAATATTATAAGAAATACCCCCGGGCGGTTCGGCAGGTGAGTCACAAATAAGGTCTCCGCATACATCACAATTTGTACCATCCACAAATTCCTGGCAATTATTAGGCCCTTCCCAGGTATGCCATAAATTAAGGCAATGACCCATCTCGTGCGACATTACACTAGTAGGTACTAAAGGAACATATGGAGGAGGAGCAGGAGACAGCGGACTTAAATTGCCTGCAACAAAAAATGCAGTAGCGCCAATACCTTCGGCTAATCCACCTCCTGTTAAGTGAACTGGTAGTGCATCAGGAAAAAGATAGATATCAATGCCATTATTGTGACGATTCACATTGAAAATCAGGCTATCACCTACACCTTCAGGATAATAGTAATTGTCGTTATTAATGTAATCAGTCAGGCAGTCCCATATAAAGAAAATATTGTGCTGGTTATAATCATTGTCCAGGAAAGCAAGCGCCTGATGAACTCTATCTTCAGTTTGCCCACCAGTACTATCCTGCTTGCGTATTACATGAACATAAATCCTTATATAAAAAGGGCCTGCCTCAGCCATACTGTGAATCTGCTGGTTAAAGGCAGAATAGGCTGAAGAAGGAGGCGTATTACACATCGACTGGCTAAAAACCGAGTTTGATGCTGTGAAAAGGGTAAACATCAAAAACAGCGTTACTAACGCTTTTTTATTTAATATATTTCTCATGGCGTAGTAACTTAAATAATTGATATAGATTGGTCAAGTCAAAGATAATCTAACAATACAGCTTAATCAAGAAAATATTTCAAATCGGACAAGCCTCTCTCAATTCTTTCATTGAAAGAAGTAAAGCCATGAAGAAATCAAATAAGAAGTAATCTATTTCAATGCTGTAATCTGCTCCTCCAACACCTTAATTCCGACTCAGCAGCAGCCTGCTTTTATGATTATGAATGCGACCTTGGCGACGGCTGGGAAGATCCCGATGTGCACAAGGACTCCCCCGATAAAAAGCTGAAAGCCTTACAAATGGGGGCGAATATGATACAGTACGTGTTTGCGAGGTAGAAGTTCCGGGTGCCAAGTTCCGGGTGCCGAGTTTCAAGTTTCAAATGCCGGGTGCCAGGTTCCGGACCTATTTTAGTGCTGCAATCTGCTCCTCAAGCACCTTAATCCTTGATTCGGCATCTGCCTGCTTTTTACGCTCAATTTCAACCACTTCGGGTTTGGCATTGGCCACAAAGCGTTCGTTTGAGAGTTTTACCATCACAGTTTTCAGGAAGCCCCGGGTGTATTCCAGTTCCTGCGTAAGCTTGGTGATTTCGGCTTCAGTATCAAGCTGATGTCCCAGCGGCACATAAAACTCGGTGGATTTAATGATAAACGACAATGCGCCGCTCACTTTTTCATCAACATATTGTATCGGTTCCAGGTTGCAGAGTTTCTCAACCACGCTGTCGAAGGTAAGATCGGGCTGTTCGTTGTTGTTCTTGCGGATGAACAATCCGATTTTCTCCTTAAACGAGATATTCTTCTCCTTGCGAATCGTGCGAAGCGCCATCACCACCTCTTCGGCAATAGCAAACTTTTCGAGCATGGCAGGATTGTATTCCCTTTGTCCCGGCAACTGTGAAACCATTATACAATCGTTCTCCTGCCTGTCGCGGAGCCTGTGCCAGATTTCTTCCGTGATGAACGGCATAAACGGATGCATAAGCTGCATCAGCTCTTCGAAGAAACTGATCGTTGCATCATAAGTGGTTTTATCCATCGGCTGCTGAAAACCAGGTTTGATCATCTCGAGGTACCAGGAGCAGAAGTCATCCCAGGTGAGCTTGTAAACCGTCATCAGCACTTCGCTCAGGCGGTAATCGTTGTAAAGGCTGTCAATCGAAGCCAGTGTTTCGTTCCAGCGCGCATCGAACCATTTCACGGATGCTGCAGCATAATCGGGTTGCGGAAGGTTTTCATCCACTTTCCAGCCTTTCACCAGGCGAAGGGCATTCCATACCTTGTTGCTGAAGTTACGCCCCTGCTCGCAAAGTACCTCATCGAAAGGCAGGTCGTTGCCGGCGGGTGAAGTGAGCAGCATACCAACGCGCACACCATCGGCGCCGTATTTCTCCATCAAGTGAATAGGATCAGGCGAATTGCCGAGCGATTTGCTCATCTTCCGGCCGATCTTGTCTCGCACAATCCCTGTAAGGTAAACATGACGGAAAGGAATTTCTTTGGGGTATTCAAGTCCTGCCATGATCATGCGAGCCACCCAGAAGAAAAGAATTTCCGGTGCCGTAATCAGGTCGTTGGTCGGGTAATAATATTTAATATCCTCATTATCAGGGTAACGAATGCCATCGAAAACCGAAATCGGCCACAGCCACGACGAGAACCAGGTATCGAGAACATCTTCATCCTGGCGAAGGTCGCCTGCCTGTAGTTCAGGTTTATTGAATTGTTTGCGGGCTATTTCAACGGCTTCATCAGCCGACTTAGCCACAACGACCTGGCCAGTAGGCAAATAGTAAGCCGGGATGCGCTGCCCCCACCACAGTTGGCGGCTGATGCACCAGTCGCGCACGTTTTCCATCCAGTAACGGTAAGTGTTTTTGAACTTATCAGGATGGAATTTCACGGTATCATTCATCACAACATCCAGCGCCGGTTTTGCCAGTTCAGGCATCCTGAGGAACCACTGCATCGAGAGCTTGGGCTCAATCACTTCGTCGGTACGCTCACTATAACCAACCTTGTTCACATAATCTTCGATCTTCACGATGTGGCCGGCAGCCTTCAGTTCATGAACAATTTTCTTCCTTACGTCAAAACGGTCTTCACCCACATAAAGCTGTGCCTTCGAACTCAAAGTCCCGTTGTCGTTGAAAATATCGATGGTTTCCAGGTTGTATTTCTGGCCGATCATGTAGTCGTTCACATCGTGTGCCGGGGTGATTTTAAGGCAACCCGTACCGAATTCACGGTCAACGTACTCATCGCTGATCATCGGTATACTGCGGTTGAGCAACGGTACAAGCACACGTTTTCCGGTCAGGTGTTTGAAACGGTCATCTTCCGGATGGTAGCACACAGCCGTATCACCAAGTATGGTTTCAGGGCGGGTGGTGGCTATGGTAACCCACTCATCTTCAGTTCCTTCCACATGGTAGCGGACGTAATATAGTTTCGACTGAACTTCCTTGTAGATCACCTCCTCATCAGAGAGTGCGGTAAGTGCTTTCGGGTCCCAGTTCACCATGCGCACACCGCGGTAAATGAGCCCTTTGTTGTACAAATCAATAAACACGTTGATCACCGAATCGTAACGGGCTTCGTCCATGGTAAAGCAGGTACGGTCCCAATCGCAGGAAGCGCCAAGCTTCTTAAGTTGCTCGAGGATAATGCCACCGTGCTTCTCCTTCCATTCCCAGGCATGGGCCAGGAACTCATCACGCGAAAGCGACGATTTTTCGATGCCTTCCTCCTTGAGTTTGGCAACAACCTTGGCTTCGGTAGCAATGGACGCATGATCGGTACCCGGCACCCAGCAGGCGTTTTTCCCCTGCATGCGGGCACGGCGAACCAGCACATCCTGAATGGTATTGTTGAGCATATGCCCCATGTGCAAAACGCCGGTGACGTTTGGAGGAGGAATTACAATGGTGTAGGGTTCGCGTTCGTCAGGGACTGAACGGAAAAACTTTTGTTCTAACCAATAGCTGTACCATTTGCTCTCAATCGCCGTAGGGTCGTACTTGCTGGGGATTTCCATAGTGAATTGTGCGTGTTTCATTTAAAGGGTGCAAAGGTACGGAATGATGTGAGAAGTTTACAGCCTTCAAATCCCGAACTTGCGTATCTTTGAACACGATGAAACCGGCCTCATTCAAGGACAATCTCAAAAAAGCTCTGCTGTTGATGCTTTTAATGGCGGCAATTTCCGGCTTTGGCCAGGAACACCGCTTCTTTGCCGGAGTGCAAAGTGGACTCACTGTTCCCATGGGGCAGTTTGCGAAAACAGACTTTACGGACGGCGGATACGCCCTGTCAGGATTTCATGTTTCGGCTGAAGCCGGATGGTATCTCACACCAAAGCTTGCGGTAACCGGGAGTTTTTCACAGCAGTTTTACCGCTATTACAAAAATGCTTACCTCATCGACCTGGTGAACAACGACAACTTTATTTCGCATGTAGAAATGAAAACCGACATGTACCAGGTGCGTTGTTACATGATAGGAGCTTTGTACCGCTTCCCCTTGACGGATAAGCTGTCGCTTGCCGGAAAATTGTCAGGCGGGATGCTGTGGGCACAAACGCCTGATCAGTTTATCGGCGCCGATTATTACCTTGTCGGCAGCCTTTATTACCGTAAAACTCCTTCAACCAGCCTGATGCCAGCCGGACTTGCCGGCGTTGATGTAAATTACACCTTGTTCGATCATGTAGTGATCAGTTTATCGGGCACTTTCAGCTATTCGAAGGCTGATTTCACTTTCGTGAAATCCGACGGATCGAAATACACACGTAACTATACCATGCCGCTTGCCACTGCAGGCTGTGGCATCATCCTAACTTTTTAAAGCCTTTACCATGAAGAACATAAAGAAGCACTACCGGATCAAAGCCCTGCCTGAACACGTATATAAAGCGCTCACCAACCCCATTAGCATCGAAATGTGGTCGGGGTCGGAAGCCGTGATGGAAACCAAAGCCGGAACAGAATTTTCGCTCTGGGATGGCGACATCACAGGGATGAATCTCGAATTTGTTGAGAATCAGAAAATTGTGCAGCAATGGTACTTCGAAGGACAGGAGGAACAATCGCTGGTCACCATCACGCTAACCCCCGAAGGCAAGGATACCCGCGTTGAATTGCTGCACATCAACATCCCCGAGGAGGCATTTGAGAACATCCTGGATGGATGGGATAATTACTATTTCAAACCGTTGAAACAACTCGTTGAAGAATAATCTGTTGATGGATCTCACTGCCAAACTCGGACAACTGCACGACAAACTCAGCGGTGATCTTTTTACCGACGAGTCTTCGCTGGTAATGTATGCCACCGATGCTTCGGCTTACCGCGAAATGCCGATGGCTGTCGCACGGCCAAAAGACAAAAGCGACCTGCTCGAACTTATCAGGTTTGCACGCGAAAACCAAATAGCCCTTATTCCGCGCAGCGCCGGAACATCCCTGGCAGGACAGGTAGTTGGGAACGGGCTGGTGGTCGATATTTCGAAATACATTACAAGGGTTCTGGAAATCAACGAAGTAGAGCATTGGGTGAGGGTTGAGCCGGGTGTTGTGCTGGATGAACTGAACAAAATCCTTGAACCCAAAGGCCTGTTTTTCGGTCCCGAGACATCCACTTCAAACCGCTGCATGATCGGCGGGATGGTGGGCAATAACTCCTGCGGGTCGCACTCGCTGGTGTACGGCAGCACCCGTGATCACACGCTGGAAATCAAAGCATTGCTCAGCGATGGCTCGGAAGCTGTTTTCGGATTGCTTACCGTAGATGAATTTGATCAGAAATGCGCACTTCAGAACCTTGAAGGCGACATTTACCGGAACATCCGGCAAATCCTTTCCGATAAGGGAAATCAGGCTGAGATCAGGTCACAGTTTCCTGATGCCGGCATTCATCGCCGGAATACCGGATATGCCATTGATTTACTGCTCGAAACCGAACCTTTTACTAACAATACTGAGAAATTCAACTTCTGTAAACTCATCGCCGGTTCGGAGGGGACGCTGTGTTTCATCACCGAGATTAAGCTCAACCTCGTCCCGCTGCCTCCAAAGGAGAAAGCCCTCATGTGCGTTCACTGCAACACGCTGGAGGATGCTTTTAAAGGCAACATTATCGCGCTCAAACACAAGCCGGTAGCTGTCGAACTCATGGATAACGTGATCCTGGAATTGACAAAAGCCAATATTACGCAGCAGCGCAACCGCTTTTTCCTTCAGGGAGAACCTGCAGCAGTGCTAATTATCGAAATGGCGGAACATTCCCGTGAAGCGCTCGATTCAAAGGCAAAAGTCATTGAAAATGAACTTCGTGATGCCGGTTACGGATATCATTTTCCGATGGTTTACGGAAGCGATATCAGCAAAGTCTGGGCATTGCGTAAAGCCGGTCTGGGCGTACTTTCGAACATGCCGGGTGATGCCAAACCGGTTGCCGTGATTGAAGATACTGCTGTTAATCCGGAGGTATTACCGGACTATATGGCCGACTTCAGGCAACTGCTTGAAAAATTGAATCTTAGCTGCATCTATTATGCCCATATCGGGACCGGGGAACTGCACCTAAGGCCGGTGCTGAACCTGAAAGATCCCAAGGACGTAGAACTCTTTCATACCGTAGCGCTCGAAACTGCCAGACTTGTTAAAAAGTACCGCGGTTCGCTGAGTGGTGAACATGGTGACGGCCGCCTGCGCGGTGAGTTCATCCCAATGATGATCGGCGACAGGAACTACCGGTTGCTGGAGAACATCAAGCGTACCTGGGACCCTGAAGGAATCTTCAACCCGGGAAAGATTACGGCTACACCCAAAATGAACAGCAGCCTGCGCTATGAACCGGGCTTGGCGGTGAAAGAGCCGGAAACCATTTTCGATTTCTCGTCAACCCACGGGCTGCTGAAGGCTGCCGAGCAATGCAACGGATCGGCCGACTGCCGTAAATCATCCCTCATAGGTGGCACCATGTGCCCGAGTTATATGGCTTCGTTCGATGAAAAAAATACCACCCGTGCCAGGGCAAACATCCTTCGGGAATTCCTCACCCGCTCAACCAGAGCCAACCGCTTCGACCACAGGGAGATTTATGATGTGATGGACCTGTGCCTGTCATGCAAGGGCTGTAAGAGCGAGTGCCCGTCGAATGTGGATATGGCACGCTACAAGGCTGAATTCCTGCAGCATTGGTACGATGAGCACGGCATCCCGCTAAGGACACGACTCATTGCCTATATTACCGCCATCAACAAGCTTGGAATGATCTGGCCGGCAGCCTTTAACTTCTTCGCAACCAATAGGTTCACTGCTGCATTCCTGAAAAAAATCTTAGGATTTGCCCCGAAACGAAGCATTCCACTGCTCTACAAAACCACGCTCAGGAACTGGGTAAAACTCAATGCGAATGAGCAAAGCGGGCATAAGCAATTAACAGGTAAGGTTTACCTTTTTGCCGATGAGTTCAGTGATTACAATGACGTTGAGATCGGCATCAAGGCAGTGAAGCTGCTCAATGCTCTTGGTTATCGGGTTGAAATACCCAAACATACCGAAAGCGGGCGGACCTTCATCTCCAAAGGATTGATAAGAAAAGCCCAAAAGATAGCACGATTCAATGTTGAAAACCTTGCCAGACTGGTCACTGAAGAAACTCCGCTCATCGGAATTGAACCTTCGGCCATACTTAGTTTCCGCGACGAATATCCCGACCTTGCCGGTAACAATCTCAAACCGAAAGCATTGGCGCTCGCACCGAGCTGCCTGATGTTCGACGAGTTTATGATGCGTGAAGTGAAAAAAGGCAAAATCTCCACTCATTCCTTTGTCACTGATAAACAGGAAATTTTACTTCATGGTCATTGCCATCAGAAATCGCTCTCGAGTACCGGCCCGACAAAGGAGATGCTTTCGCTGCCGGTCAACTACAAGGTAACCGAAATAAAATCAGGATGTTGCGGCATGGCGGGTTCTTTTGGTTATGAGAAAGAACATTATAAGTTGTCGCAAAAAGTGGGTGAACTCGTCCTGCTGCCGGCTGTGAGAAATGCTGCCGACACAACTTTAATTGTCGCACCCGGCACAAGCTGCCGCCACCAGATAAAGGACGGAACCGGGCGAAAGGCATATCACCCGGTAGAAGTTTTATATGACGCACTCATTAAATAGCTGCATGACTGACAGTTACAATAAATATTTCGATTTCTGCCCGCAATGCGGCATAGAGCAGTTCCTGTTTTACAGGGGAAGAAAGTATTTCAAATGCTGCGACTGTGGCTATGAATTTTATTTCAACATGGCAGCTTCGGTGGTAGCTATTATCCGTAACGACAAGAATGAGGTACTGTTCACCATCAGGCGTCACGATCCAGCCAAAGGAATGCTCGATCTTCCGGGCGGCTTTGTTGATCCGGGCGAAACGGCTGAAGCGGCGATCGTAAGGGAAATAAAGGAAGAACTTAATCTCGATGTATGCGAATACCGCTATATCATGTCATCGCCCAATGAATATCCATACGGAGGATTTAATTACCATACGCTGGACCTTGTATTCGAGTGCACGGTGAGTGACCAGGAAAATATCGCTGTTGCTGATGACGTTTCGGGGTACAGGTTTATTAATCTTCGTGAAGTGAATGCTGACGAGATCGGCCTTGAATCCATCAGGAACATTATTGCATACCTGAGTGAGCCTGAAAAGCCGGAACAATGAACTTTACACCGGATATCTTTTGAATTATCTTTGTAAAAACTTCGAACAATGAAAAGACTCATCTTCCTTTTATCACTTATCTCATTATCAACGCTTTCGGCGCAAACAATTCTTACCTACCACCATAACGGGCTTCGTCCCGGCGACACCATCACCACACAGGAAATTGAATACGTTGAGCCGGGAAGTGCCGGCGAGAACCAGGTGTGGGACTTTTCGGGGTTAAAATTCACAGGCAAAATCAATACCAGTTGTCTGCCTGAAAATCCGCTGCAAGGCAGGCAGGGAACTACGGATTATAACGTAGTGATGAAAGAAGATGACCGAGTTTATTATTTCAGCCTCGACGACAACGCATACATCGAACAAGGATTCACAACCGGCAATACAAGCATTATTTATTCCGATCCCATCATCCGCCTTAAATTCCCGTTTGCTTACGGGCAAACCTTTACCGACAAATACCTCGGCGATGCCGTTTACTGCAGCAATTCCATTATACCGGTAGCCGGCGATTACACCGTTACGGCTGATGCCACCGGTACGCTGATACTTCCGGGCATGATCATCAGAGACGTACTCAGGGTTAAAACAGAGAAGAATGCTTTCCAGGTTAATCCCTGCAACATTACCGAATCGAAGGTTATCAGGTACATGTGGTATGCTCCCGGAGCCAGGTACCCTGTGATGGGAACGAGCTATACCGAGCACAAGATCACCTCGAGGGAACCGCAGGTCATCAAAGCTTCGTTTATCAATCCGCAGGATGCCGGGCTGCAACTGGTTACCGGCGATCACGTTTACCTAAATCATGTTGCTGATTATTCAGTAGTTACCTATCCCAATCCTTTCCAGGAAAAACTTGATTATGTTTACCTTCTGCGCAAACCCATGAAAGTGACGGTAGAACTTCTCGATGTGTCGGGAAAAGAGCTTTTTGTTATCGAAAGCAAAACCGGCCAGGCCGAGGGGCTGCATTTTGGCGAATTAGATGCATACAGGCAGAATCTTTCGATGGGCGTGTATTACCTAAGGTTTACGTTCGGCGGCGAGACACATGTTAGCAAGGTGGTAAAGATGTAAATTCCGGCCCGGGCCGATTCCGGAATACAGAAATTCCTATACAGGGGCGATTAAATAAAGCTTTTGCGAAAAGCGGGATAATAACTCAATCGTTTTTCAATCAACCTTTTGTATTGGGGTTTTCATACTTGCGCTCCGGTTAGTTAACCGGTTTCTTTGGAAACCATAGATCGCCAAACTTCAGTTCGAATACCGCCCAATTTTTCAAACCCTCCGAACCCGGAAGAAAACCCGCATCGACCGGCATTGTTAACCATATGCCGGATTTTACCTTTTGTAATCATACAGATTGAACCCCTTACCCGGAAGTCTTTTGGCAGTAAAGTTTAATACCATGTTATGCCCTCCGCTATCATAAGTAGTTGCTACCCGGGTTTTCGTAAATTTAAACGGCATTTGTCCGTTACAAAACAACAACCCTATGAGTGTTTAATTTTTTCATACCATTGCTAAACAAAAGGAGTTATCGGGTGTTTATATTCGGTAAGGCAATGTGGTCGGAAAATTAATATTTATCACGCCCATCATACTGATTAATATCAGTTTGATCAAATTTTCATACATTAGTAAAGTAAAACACGCAAATCAACCGTTTTGTCGCCTACCCGGGCTGCAGCGCAATACGAACATGATAAAGCAATATAACTTAAACACAGTCGGCTGATTGTAACAAAAATGACGGATCATTCATCACCGCTGAATAGATACAACGAGACTGCTTTCAGGATTTCGGAGCAGGTGACGAGGGATTTCAGTACTTCGTTTTATACATCGGTGCGGCTGCTCGACACAGAAGCGCGTAAAGCCATTTTCAGCATTTATGGTTTTGTGAGGTTTGCCGACGAAATTGTAGATTCGTTTCACGACTATAACAAAACCCAACTGCTGTCGAAATTTGAAGCTGATTACAATGATGCATTCAAATCTGGCATAAGCCTGAATCCCGTGCTCCACGCCTTTCAGCTTACGGTCAAAAAATATAATATTTCCGATGCTCACATACGGTCATTCCTGCAAAGCATGGAAAACGACCTTCGAAAAAAGTCGTACGATACGCATTCAGAGATGAGTCAGTACATATACGGTTCGGCCGATGTGGTTGGATTGATGTGCCTCAAAGTGTTCTGTAACGGCAACGAGAAATTGTTTGGCGAACTTGAGCAACCGGCCATGAAACTTGGCTCGGCTTTTCAGAAAGTCAATTTCCTCCGCGACCTTAAAAACGATATGGAAAATCTTGATCGTCAGTATTTCCCCGGCGTGAGCAAACATAATTTCGACGATGAGAAAAAGCAGGAGATCGTCAGCGACATTGCAAATGATTTCAGGAAAGCGCTTGAAGGAATAAGGAGATTGCCAGGCAGAAGCAAAGCCCCGGTATTGGTGGCTTATTACTATTATCTCAGTCTGCTGAAAAAGATCGAACACACTCCTGCCTCACTCATAATCACGAAACGAATACGTATCTCGAATTTTAAAAAACTTTTACTGTTGCTCAAGGTGCGGATATTAACAGGTTTAAAGATGATATAGATGGATGACTGCCATGTGATATTGGTTGACGAAAATGATGTTGCCCTCGGAACAATGGAGAAACTCGAGGCTCACCGTAAAGCGCTGCTGCACAGGGCTGTATCGGTATTCATTTTCAATACAAGCGGTAGCTGGCTTTTGCAACAGCGTGCCCGGAATAAGTATCATTCCAATGGTTTGTGGACTAATACCTGCTGTACCCACCCCTATCCCGGTGAAAGTAATCTGGAAGCGGCTCAACGGAGGTTAAAGGAAGAAATGGGGATGCAATGTTCACTTCGTGAAATATTTCATTTCACATACAAAGACGCCCTCGATAACGGGTTTACCGAATACGAGCTTGATCATGTATTTATCGGTATTTCGGATGAAGCCCCGAAAATAAATCCTGATGAGGTGATGGATTACAGGTACATCAGCCTTGCCGGTTTAAAGAAGGAACTGTTGCAGCACCCTGAAAACTTCACGGTTTGGTTCAGGAGAATTGTGAATATATACGAAAACAAACTCACCAACCTATGATAGTCAACATATTAGCCCTGGTGCTTGCCTATGCCTTTATGGAATTTGTGGCCTGGTCGAATCACCGGTATGTAATGCACGGATTCCTATGGAGCTGGCATAAAGATCATCATATCCACGATGCCAAACGTGCTGACGACGAAATAAGGAAACAGAAAGGATTTGAGAAAAACGACCGTTTCTTCCTCATCTATGCCTTACCGGCAATTGTTCTTATGATCATTGGTTTCTCCAGCCACAACTACCTGCTTGTTTACATTGCCGCCGGTATCACCCTTTATGGTTTTACTTATTTTATGCTTCACGATATCGTTTATCACAAGCGATTCAGGGTGCCTTTCGTGCAGAATAACAACAACCGCTATACCAGGGCTATCATTGCCGCGCACAGGGCACATCACAAACCTAAGAACAAGACTGACTTCAATAACTACGGACTGCTGGTATTCAGCAAACGCTATTTCAACGCCTGATTTATGTGGCTTTATGCGCTCTTATTAATCGGATCGTTTGCTGTTCCCTTCGCACTGAGTTTTGATAAAAAACTTCGTTTCAGGGATAAGTGGAGGTTTGTTCTCCCGGCAATCGTTGCAGTAGCCGCAGTTTTTATCCTTTTCGACATTCTATATACACATCTTGGAATCTGGGGCTTTAATGAACGGTATCACACCGGACTGTCAATGGCAGGGCTTCCTTTTGAGGAATACATGTTTTTTATTGTGATTCCGTATGCCAGCCTGTTTATTCATTATGCCTTCTACATTTACTACCCTAAGGTGCATCCGGGTCCTGCTACAAGCCGATATATCACCATAGCCCTGTTGTTGCTCTCGGCACTGGTCATCGCATTCAACTCCGAAAAAGCATATACATTTTATGCCTTTGGGGCACTGATTGTTGCTCTGCTACTCTCCTTTGCTGACCGGACCGGTGAAATCAGCAGGTTTTACTTCTCGTGGCTTATCATCCTCATACCGTTTGTGATCGTAAACGGCGTACTTACCGGCAGCCTTATCGATCAGGAGGTGGTATGGTACAATCCCAATGAAATAACCGGTATTCGGGTTTTCACTATCCCGATCGAGGATTTTGCATACGGCTTCAGCCTGATACTGCTGAACATACTTACAATCAATATCTTAAATCATGGGAAGCCGCTTTACAAATCCTGATTCTGCAGCTGCAATGCGCCGGCGCAACCCGCTTACCACCATGAAAGCGGTCGTTGTGCTCTTTTATGCAGTCGGACTTTCCGGATTGCTTATCACATTTTCCCGTTCATTGTTTCTGAGCCTGTTTCCTTATTTCCTGTTCATCAATGCCATTGTGCTGGGATACTTCCATACAGGTACCTGCAACCGCAAAGCTCTGGTAATCTGCATCTTGGTATTCATTTCCGCAATATTGGTCGAGGCCATCGGGGTGAAAACAGGAATGATTTTCGGGAAGTACCATTACGGCAACAGCCTGGGTTTAAAAATATTTGAAACACCGGTGGTTATTGGCATCAACTGGCTGATGCTGGTGTACATGACCTCAGGAATACTTGAACGTGTCAACCTTCCCGATCTTTTCCGTGTATTGATAGCCTCTGCCGGAATGCTGCTGTATGACGTTGTGCTTGAGCAGGTTGCGCCAAGAACTGATATGTGGTACTGGCAAGGCAACCAGGTACCTTTTCAGAATTATGTGGCCTGGTTTGCCGTCGCAGTCATTTTCCACAGCGTAGTTAAACTTGCCGGCATCAGGACAACAAATCCGCTTTCGGGAGTGGTTTTTGCCTGCCAGTTCCTCTTTTTCCTCTTACTTTTCATATTTCTGCGATGATACTCAGGGCAAAACATCACTTTATTATTTACCCGTTTTTCAGGTGGTACAGCCGTTGGATTGTACGCCGGAGTTTCGATCGGGTAGAATATAACGGCAACTTCCATGAAAAAGGATTGCCGGTACTGCTCATTTCAAATCATACCACCTGGTGGGACGGATTCTGGGCAATGGTCATGAACCTGGAAATTTTCAGGCGGAAGTTTCATTTCATGATGATGGAAGAGCATTTACGCAGGCATTGGTATTTCAATTATTCCGGTGGTTTTTCAGTAAAAAAGGGCGCCCGCAGTGCAATAGAAAGTATTGCTTACAGCGCCGAACTGCTTTCAAATCCCCGCAACCTGGTGCTCATGTTTCCACAGGGTGAGCTTACCTCCGTTCACCAACGGCAACCGCATTTTCAGAAAGGTGTGGAACGAATCCTCAGCCAGTTAAAAAATGATGTTCAGGTAATTTTTGTGGCAAACATAACCGACTATCTTTCTCACCGGAAGCCCTCACTCTATATCTATTTTGAGGAGTTTGAACGGAATGATTTCAAATTACAAGCTATTCAAAAAGCATACAGCCAGTTTTATAACAAATGTATTGAACAACAAGCCCTACTTTCCGAATGATGTTCTACCTGGCTGTCACCGTACTTTGTTTTACCGGCCTGCAGTTATTGGTGGCGCTGGTAAACCTTTTATTCCGCAGCCCGCTGCGAAAATCAGAGATCAGCGCAGTACCGGTATCGGTGCTCATTCCTGTGCGCAACGAGGAACATAACATTGGCAACCTGCTCAGTGACCTTCGGCAGCAAGCATACAAAGACCTTGAAATACTCATATTTGATGACGAATCGACCGACGCAACAGCAGAAATAGTGAAGCTTGCCGCCCTCGAAGATTCGCGCATTAAGCTCATCAGTTCCTTGGGATTGCCCGAGGGTTGGCTCGGAAAAAACTGGGCTTGCCATAACCTGGCTATGCAGGCCAGGGGGAAATTTTTAATGTTTGTTGATGCAGATGTCCGAATCGGCAGCCATTTCATCAGCAAAGTGCTGGCGAGCGCCAATGAACAAAAAACAGGCCTGCTCTCCATTTTTCCGCGGCAGGTAATGCTTTCTCATGGAGAGTGGTTTACTGTCCCTGTGATGAACTACATACTGCTTACCCTGCTGCCGCTTGTTCTGGTGAATAAATCATCATTCAGTTCGCTTTCGGCCGCCAACGGGCAGTTTATGTTCTTTGATGCGGATATTTACCATAAGTACTTGCCGCACAAGCAATTCAAAGACAAAAAGGTTGAAGACATTGCCATTATACGGTATCTGAAGCAGCAAAAAGTACCGGTAGCCTGCCTGGCGGGCGAAAAAGAAATCTCCTGCAGGATGTACAGCGGTTTTGGCGAGGCTGTGCATGGCTTCTCAAAAAACATCGTGATGTTCTTCGGCAATTCTACTTTACTGGCTATCCTGTTCTGGTCAATAACAACGCTGGGGTTTATCCCGGTCATCATGACAATGTCGCCGGCAGTTGCCACAGCTTACTTTGCTGCCATTATCCTCATCCGCATGATAGTTTCGGCCACGAGCAGGCAAAACATCGTTTGGAACCTGTTGTTCATGATTGCACAGCAACTGGCCATGGGGCTGATGATCTTTTACTCCGTAAGAAACTCTGTCACAAAACAATACACATGGAAAGGAAGAAATATCACGTAATCATTTTCTTGCTGCTGCTGGCTTCCACAATTGTCCGTGCCGGAAATAAATCAGTCATTTACCAGGCATATATCAGTAATGATATGCTGAAATGGAAGAAGACAATTGATGCCATGCAGGCCGGGAAGGACAAAACAAGCCCTTTTCTGCTCGAACTGGTGAATTATCAATACGGATATATTGGCTGGTGTATTGGAAGCGACAGGAAAGATGAAGCATCGAAATACCTCGAAATTGCCGAAAACAATCTTGAGATACTTGAGAAGCGGTCATACAAAGTTTCGTACTTAAACTCTTATAAATCCGCATTTTACGGATTTCATATCGGGCTCAGCGTACTCAAGGCGCCGTTTATAGGTCCAAAGAGTGTGTCGGCTGCCGAACTGGCGATGAAACAGGACAGCACCAATCCATACGGATTCATCCAATACGCCAATTCGCAGTATTACATGCCCGCAGCATTCGGCGGATCAAAAACACTGGCCATACGATACTACCAGAAAGCCGAAAAAATAATGAAATCCAACCCTGCTTTCCTGAAGGAAGACTGGAATTACCTAAGCCTTTTGTCGATCATAGGCAAAGCCATGGAAGAAACAGGAAACCTCAGGTCGGCCAGGCAGTATTATGAGCGCATACTCAAACTGGAACCGAACTTCTTATGGGTAAAAAACGAACTATACCCCAACCTGCTAAAAAAGATAAAATGAAAAATGTACTGATTACAGGCGCCGGCCTTGGCGGACTTGCTACCGGGCTAAGGCTGGCCAAACAGGGTTTCGCTGTAGAGATTATCGAGAAAAATGCCAAAGCCGGCGGGCGGCTCAACCAAATAAGCAAAGACGGCTTCACTTTTGATACCGGCCCGAGTTTTTTCAGCATGAGTTACGAATTCGAGGAATTTGCAAAGGATTGCGATATTGACCTGCCATTCGAATACGTTGAACTCGATCCCCTGTATTCGGTAAACTTCAGCAACGATCCCAAGACCTATTTTCTTCACAAAGACATTAAAAAGCTGGCGGCACAGTTTGCCGATGTAGAACCCGGCTTTGAGAAGAAGATGGAGAAATACCTGCGGAAATCGGGAAGACTTTTCGACGATACCGTAGATATTGTGATCAAGAATAATTTTGATTCAGTGCTGCATTACCTCGTTGCCCTTATGCGCGTCAATCCGGTTCATCTTCCGGTGCTTGCAAGGAGTTTCTGGAAACAGGTCACGATGAATTTCACATCAAAAGAGGCACGGCAAATCATCTCGCTGGTAGCTTTTTTCCTGGGGCGAACACCGTTCGATACCATGGCCGTTTACACCCTGCTTTCGTACACCGAATTCCGCCACGACGGCTATTACAATGTTAAGGGCGGCATGTACAATATTGTTGAAGGTTTGCTCCGCGAGCTTGAAAAAGCCGGCGTAAAAATCACCTATAACACTGAAATTGTTGACTTTGAAGAAAATAACGGCCAGCTTAAATCCCTCATTGATGCAACCGGTAAAAGCCGGAGTGCCGACATTTTTATCATCAATGCTGATGCAGCCGTATTCAGAAGCAGCGTATTTCGCAGAAAGGCCTTCTCGGAAAGGCGCATGCAGAAAATGAACTGGACCATGGGTTATCTCACTTTCTACCTCGGAATCAAGGGTAAACTACCGCAAGTAAACCATCACAATTATTACCTCGGTACCAATTACCAGGAATATGCCTTACAGGTGATGAAAAACCCTGATACACCCGAAAAGCCATACTATTACGTGAACGTTGTTTCGAAACACAATCCCGGTTGCGCTCCCGAAGGTTGCGAAAGCCTCTTTTTTGTTTGCCCGGTTCCCAATCTGCTCTTCAAGAAAAACTGGGACGACCGCGATAAAATTGTCGATAGCATTATCCACGACTTTTCGAAACGTATTGGGCAGGACATAATGCCCGATATCATCTCAAAAACCATTTACACGCCCGAGGACTGGCAATCGCAATTCAATCTTTACAAGGGCAGCGGGCTGGGTTTATCGCACACCATGGGGCAGATCGGTGCTTTCAGGCCAAAAAATTGGGATGAGAAATTCAAAAATACCTTTTATGTCGGGGCATCCACCATTCCCGGCGCCGGCTTACCCATGGCGATTATCAGCTCGAAACTGGTTACCGAAAGGGTGGTTAAATTTGCCGACAAAGGCTGAAAACATCAAACAATAAGCTCTATGGGATTTTACCAATTTATTAAGAAACAGGTCATTACAGCTACTCTCGACGAGGTGTGGGACTTTATTTCATCGCCGGCCAACCTGAAGGAGATCACACCGAAAAGCATGGGGTTCGACATTACCTCAGGCGGTTTGCCGGCAAAGATGTACCCGGGGATGATCATTGCATACAAGGTAAAACCACTGGCCGGCATACCGGTTACCTGGGTAACAGAGATCACACATATTGAAGAAAAACGCTTTTTTATCGACGAACAACGTATCGGACCATACGCTTTCTGGCATCACCAGCATTTTATCGAAAAAACAGAAGAGGGAGTACTTATGACCGACATCGTGTCTTACAAACCGCCACTCCTTTTCCTCGGAAGTATTGCCAATACGTTGTTAATCAGGCGTAAACTTGAACACATCTTTAACTACCGGAAGCACGTTCTTGAGCAGAAATTTCCCGCACGATGAAGGAAAACATTACACTATTCTGGTTCCACCGCGACCTGCGGCTCAACGACAATACAGGACTGTACCATGCTCTCAATAGTAGCGACCGTGTTTTGCCGCTGTTTATTTTTGATACCGAAATCCTTGATAAACTGACCGATAAAACCGACCGGCGCGTTGGCTTTATATATTCTGCTCTATCAAAACTCCAGCAGGAAATAGCTGCTGTCGGTAGTTCCCTGCTTATCACGCATGGCAAACCGTTTGATATTTTCAATCAATTAACCGACAGATACTCAGTTGAGGCTGTTTACACCAATCACGATTATGAACCGTATGCGTTGGTACGCGATGCTGCAGTAGCCGATTTATTGAAAAACAGGCAAATACCTTTCCATTCGTACAAAGACCAGGTGATTTTTGAGAAGCAGGACATCCTGAAAAGCGATGGCACTCCTTACACCGTTTTCACACCATATTCAAAAGTATGGAAACAACAACTTGCTATACAGGGACTCAGGTTCCGGCCAAGTGAAAAACTGATGTCAAACTTCTATAAAACGGCGACTCTCCCCTTCCCATCGCTCCAATCGCTTGGTTTTGAACATTCGTGGACAGGATTTACCGAACCCGTAATTGATGAAGATGTGATACGAAGGTACCACCTCACGCGTAACCTGCCATACCTGCAGGGAACATCGAATATGAGTGTTCACCTGCGCTTCGGCACAATCAGCATCAGGGAACTTGTGAGCAAAGCACTTGCCTGGAACGAACAATGGCTGAATGAGCTGATATGGCGGGAATTTTTCATGATGATACTGGCAAACTACCCCGAAGTTGTAGAAAAGAGTTTTAAACCGAAGTATGATTTCATAGTTTGGCGCAATGACGAATCTGAATTCATGAAATGGTGCAGAGGCGAAACCGGCTACCCCTTTGTTGATGCCGGTATGCGCGAGCTTAACGAAACCGGACTGATGCACAACCGTGTACGTATGGTTGTTGCGAGTTTCCTCACCAAACACCTGTTGATTGACTGGCGTTGGGGAGAGCACTATTTTGCCGAAAAGCTGCTCGATTTCGAACTTTCGTCGAACAACGGCAACTGGCAATGGGCGGCAGGTACAGGTTGCGACGCCGCTCCCTATTTCAGGATCTTCAATCCATGGGAGCAGGCAGCACGATACGATCCTGATTCTGTTTACATTAAGAAATGGGTGAAAGAAGCAGGAACTCCCGCCTATGCCACTCCAATAGTAGAACACACTTATGCCCGGCAAAGAGCGCTCGAAGCATATAAGAAAGCCCTCAATCCGTTATAACACGCGCTAATCAAGCAAACCAAGCATAGCGCCGGCAATTGCCGTTTTCACCTGATCGGTTTTGGTGAGGCCTGTCTTGTAAACTTTGAAAGCCTGTTGTGAATCGCCTTTGTTTTCAAGGTATAAACCTAACTCGATAATCCTTTTAAGATAGCTATCCTGCAACAGCAACAGCTCCTCAAGCTCAGCAAAATGTTGATCCATGACAAAGGCTTTTTGATTCATTCAAAACTATGACTTTAAAGTTAACTTATGTTTAACCCGGCAATAATTAAATGTTAATCGCGTATCTTTACATTTAACAATGATTCCAGTATGGAGACCGGGATAAAACAACGGCTGGTTGAAACCTGCCGTAAAAAACTTACCGATTCGGGGCTTAACCTGCAACAGGCCATGGACGACCTTCAGCAGCAGGCGAATGATTATGGAGCACCAAAAGACCGTTACGATCCATTCAAGACACAACTTTTGCGCCGTCGCGATATGCTCGCCCAGCAACTCGCCAAAGAACTTCAGGAACTCCGGATACTGGATAAAATCGATGTGGGCATCGCCAGCCCTGATGTTCGCTTTGGTGCGATAGTCATCACTTCTGAATTTAACTACTTCATTGCTGTTGGCCTCGGCAAGGTTGACACCACTGATGGAACCTTCTATGCCATCTCGCTGCAAGTACCTCTGTATGAAGCTCTCAAAGGAAAGAAAACCGGTGATAAGGTTGCTTTCAGAGGCAAAATCATCGATATTAAGCAGATAATATAATTCCAACAATGCATTTCTGTGTATTGGATACATGTTATGCCCAGTTTCGCTGCTGGTAAGGATTATACTGCCTGGCTCCCGCAAAAGTGCAAGAACTTTTTTAACAAGTGGTTCAGAATGTTTTAGTATTTTCGGGAACTAAAATCATATGATGTATTATGGCAAATAAAATAATGGATCCCATTGGTAAACTGATGGGCCTGAGGTATAAATCACATCCCTGGCATGGTGTTGAAATAGGTGATAAAGCTCCCGAAGTGCTGACCGCATTTATTGAAATGGTCGCCACCGACACTGTAAAGTACGAAGTTGACAAAGTGAGCGGATATCTCCGGTTAGACCGTCCACAGTTATACTCAAATTTCATTCCGGCATTATACGGGTTTATCCCGCAAACATACAGCGGTAAGCTTGTTGCCGAATTCTGCATGATGAAAACGGGCATGGAAGGCATCAAAGGCGATGGCGACCCGATCGATATCTGTGTACTCACCGAGAAAGATATTTCGCATGGCGATATTCTTGTGCGAGCAATTCCTATCGGCGGTTTCAGGATGATTGACGGCAATGAGTCGGATGATAAAATTATCGCCATTTTGTGCAACGATGCCGTTTACGGAAGCTTTAACGACATTTCGGAACTTCCGCACCAGGTTACCGACAGGCTGCTCCATTATTTCCTCACATACAAGGACTTACCAGGGCAGCAGCGCCGAGTGGAAATCAATCAAACCTTTGGCCGCGATGAAGCACTTGAGGTGATTAACCGTTCGATGGACGATTACCGTAAGCGCTTTGAGAACCTTGAATCTATCCTCAGGGAGGTATAATTCCAGGCACCACTGCTTCCACAATTGCCAATCTTTTCACTCAATGAAGAATTCAGAATCATCTAAAACCACATTGGTGATTGGTGCAAGCTTACGTGCAAGCCGTTACTCTCATTCCTGTGTGCTTTCGCTTGCGCAACATGGCATACCGGTTATAGCTATAGGGTTACGTGAAGGAATAATAGGCGAAACCGCTGTCTTAAAAGGGATGCCCGTTTTTCAGAACATCCATACAGTAACATTGTATATCGGTGCTCAGAACCAACCCTCTTATTACGATTACATTATATCGTTAACACCCGAAAGAGTGATCTTTAATCCGGGCAGCGAAAATCACGAATTTGAGGTCATGCTCAGGCAGGCAGGCATTGAAACCATACGTACCTGTACGCTCATGATGCTTGATTATGGTGATTTTTAACAGTTTGAACACGAAAACGGCGATCCCGGCGTTTAATCATCACGACAAACACTTTTTCGAGTATTTTTGCCCTGTAATTATGATTATTCGTCACCGGATGTTTTCACTGAATGGCATTTTTAACAAGCATAGCCTAACAATTTTGCTGATATTGCTGATTGCCGGCACTGCTGAGGTGCAGGGACAGCCACTTGCCGTTGAAACCGGTACGATCAGCAGCAGCGTATGCCCCGGTATAAATTATGCTGTGCCTGTGACAACTAGAAACATGATTGGTGTTGATTCACTGCAACTTACTCTACTCTTCGATCCTGTTGTGCTCAATTATAAAACGTATCGTGCAGTAAATTCTCAGCTTTCAGGAGGCTACTTCGAGATTCAAAACCTTGCCGATAAGGTGGTCATCACCTGGAAACGAACTCAAGCGGCAAGCCTTATCAACGACACGTTGGTTGAACTCATCTTCGCCACAGCTCCGGGAACAAGCCAGCTTACTTTTGATGAAGCCGGGAGCTATTATTTTGCCTCCGACGGCACTCAACTCCCTGATGATTATTTCACCGGAACCATAACTGTATTCAACACTATTTCACTGCATTTTACCGAAATTGACGCTACCTGTACCAATGCCTGCAATGCCAATTTCATGGTCAATGCATCGGGAGGCGAAGCGCCCTACACCTATTTATGGAACGGCAGTCCTGGCCGCTTCGACTCAATACAAACCAATCTCTGCAGCGGTTACAACGAACTGCTGGTGACCGATGCCAACGGTTGTGAAACCGATTCGTTGTTCATTGTGAGTGGTATGCCCGGCGCCAATGTAAAGATCAGCATTGAACCCGATTCACTAATATATCTTCAAAATCCTACGCTTACGTTCAGTTTTGAGGAAATCTCACCTACCCATGTTACCGAAGCTCCGCTATGGGATTTTGGAGACGGTGATACAGCACGGTCATTTAAGCCCACACATACATTTACCACGGCCAATATCAACCAGGACGGCTATTTCCTGCTTTCATTACTAGTAAAAAACGAAAACGGTTGCGATAGCCTGATACAGATGCGGCTGCCGATCAAAGAAGCCCAAATTCGTATTCCGAATGTGATGACACCCAATGGCGACGGCTCGAACGACGCATTTATGATCATCAACGAGGACAAGAACTCTGACGACTGGATCATCAGCCATGAGTTCAAGCGGTTGGAGTTATATGTATTCGACCGCTGGGGGCGGCGGGTATATGCCAGCGACGACTATCACGGTGACTGGACAGCCCAGGGTATGCCCGATGGGGTGTATTATTTTGTTATGAAGACGATTGGTTATTACAAAACCGATAAATACAAAGGCTCCCTCACCATATTGGGGAGTGAAGTGAAGTAACCGGGTAGAGGTTTTTTTCCGGAATTACTTTTTATGGAAGGTCATCTTCTGTACCTCAACGAAATCAATTCCCAGTAATTCGTTTTCGAGGCGTGTGGCTTCGTCGGGGTCACCAAACAGTTCGAGCAGGATGATGCCGCGATCGTCGTAATAATCTTCGTCAGTATCGTGAAGTCCAAGCCGGGTTCGTATCGAACAACCATAGCGTGTAAGTATCTCCTGAATGCGGCTGGTATCATTGGCGCGGTTAACGTATATCCCGAGTATCTTTATCTCTTTCATTGTCAGGGTGTTTTGAGATGATTTATACAACCGGCTATATCAGCCGCAATTACTAACATTCAGTTTGTCGAGGTCGAACGACATTTCCCTTACTTCGAGGCCACCGATTGATTGGAGTTGGCGAAGCAGTGCATCCTGTTCAGTTCCGGTGCCTGACAGGTTGAGAATAATGACCCCGTTGCGGCTGCATATATCATCGTTCAACTCATGAAAGCCAAGCCTGGAGCGTATTATGCGTGAATTTTCCGAAAGGACAGCTTGTGTGCGCCCGGCTTCTTTAATTCGGTCGGCAATTAAAAGGCCTACAATGCGGATTTGGGACATAACCTATTAGTTTGAAGTTTAATGTTTAAATGTTTGAAGTTGCGCTAAACGGAACTGGCTTTTTGATGAAAGTCACCGTGCATCAGTCGGGTGTTGAGGTCTTTAGATTGCTTCGATACTATTTAAAGCGTCATCAAACCAGAATTAAAAATACAGGTCTCGCTGCCCTGCTTTAATTTTTTCGATGCGGCGCCTGATTTCGGGCACATTAACACGCTCGGCAGCGGCCTCAAGTTCGGTAAGATTTTTCTCAATGGCTTCGTAACCTTTTTGCTTTGTACCGGCAGGGGCATAATCCTCAAGGTATTCGGTAAGCGTGAGTATAGCATTGGGTGAGCAATACCGCTTTATGAAGCCCGGAACGGAGAACTCCATGAAATGCTCGCCGGTACGTCCAAGCCTGTAGCAGGCTGTGCAGAACGAAGGCATATAGCCCGTGTTAATGAGTTCATCGATAATTTCGTTGAGCGAGCGGCTGTCGGCAATATGAAATTGTTCCCTGTTCAGGTTTTGGTCCTCGTTAAGGCTGTCGGAGTAACTGCCCAATTCAAGCTTGGTACCACCGTCGATCTGCGAAACGCCGAAACGCATTACTTCGCGTCGCACTTCAGGATTCTCGCGTGCCGTGAGTATCAGGCCGGTATAAGGCACAGCAAGTCGCAATATAGCAACCAATTTTGTAAAATCATAATCGGAAACCCTGTATTTCCCGTCGAAATTGATTGCCGAGGCTTCCTGTATCCGCGGAAACGAAATGGTATGCGGGCCAACATTATAACAGGCTTCGAGATGATTGGTATGCCTTACCAGTCCCATGACTTCGAAACGCCAGTCGTACAGTCCCATCAGCGCGCCTATTCCAACATCGTCGATACCGGCTTCCTGGGCACGGTCGAGGGATGTAAGACGGTACTCATAATTGCGTTTGGCTCCACCAAGATGGTAATGGGTATAAACTTCGGGATGATAGGTCTCCTGGAAAATCTGGTAGGTGCCTATTCCGGCAGCTTTCACGGTGCGGAAGCCCTCTATCTCGAGCGGCGCTGCATTGATATTAACACGGCGGATTTCGCCATGGCCTTTCTTAACGTCATATACTACCTTGACTGTGTGAGCGATAAACTCGGGACTGTATTCGCGATGCTCGCCATATACGAGGATGAGCCGTTTTTGTCCGTTATCCTCGAGCGCTTCTACTTCGTGAATGAGTTCCTGGTCGTCGAGCGTTTTGCGAATAGCATCGGTATTTGATGATTTGAACCCGCAGTAGCTGCAATTGTTGCTGCATTTGTTGCCAATGTAAAGCGGGGCAAAAAGCACAATTCGGTTACCGTACACTTTTTCTTTCAGCCTTCGTGCTCCTTCTTTGATTTCTTCAACCAGGTCAGCATCCGTTGCATTGATGAGCACTGCGGTTTCGGCAAGCGTAAGGCGTTGCTTATCAAGCGATTTAGCAATAACATCCTGAACCTGCTTGCGGTCTGGTTTGGTATTGTTAAGTATATCCCAGATTTCATCCGCATCAATGAATGGTTTCATCCGCTGATCGGGAATACGGCATTTTTCAGGTGTAAATTTCATTTTTTGTTCTCTCCTGTCACTACAAAATTACAAAATGCCCACTAATTCAGGTATTAAAATACCGAATTTATTTTTAGACCGAAACATTGCCGTAAGCATTTGCAAATATTGTATAAGTAATTATATATCTGACGTTTACCTAAACCTCAATCACAAGATCATCGTAAGCCAGGTGTACATTTTCCGGCAGTTTTTGTTCCACAATTTCATATTTGCCCAGAAAATGACTGATGTGTGTGAGATAAGCCCTTTCGGGTTTCAATTCATCAATGATGGCAAGCGCTTCGCCCAACGAATAATGTGAGACATGCCTCGAATTTCGTAACGCATTGATCACCAAAACCTTTGAGCCGCGTACTTTGTCGAGTTCGGCAGCATCAATATGGTTGGCATCAGTAATATAGGTAAAGTCGCCTGTCCTGAAACCGGTGATGGGCAGATCCTGGTGCATTACACTTATCGGCTGAAATTCAATTCCGCTGATCGTAAATGCCTTATTATCAATGTAATTGAGCGCAATATGAGGTGCGCCAAAATACCGGCCTGCATGAAAAACGTATGGGAACTGTGTTTTTATTGATTCGAGCGTTTCGTTTGTACCGTAAATACTGATGACTTTATTGAGGATAAAATTGAACGCCCTGATATCGTCGAGTCCGGCAATATGATCGCGGTGAGCATGTGTAAAAAGCACAGCATCAATATTTTCGACTTTGTTCCTCAGCATCTGGTTGCGAAAGTCGGGACCACAGTCAATCACGATGTTGATGTCACCAACTGTAATCATTGCCGACGTCCGGTATCGCCTGTCGCGCAGGTCAGCACTTTTGCAAACATCACAGTTGCAGGCAATAACAGGTACCCCTGTGGAGGTTCCTGTTCCCAGGAAAGTGACTTTCATTTTGCTTCCGGCTGACACTTGGTTTGCTGATTTACGGTGAAGTGAGTGCTCTATCAGGGATCAGAAGATTAGTTCTTCAACAAGTTCACGGTCTTTTACAAGTTGTCGTTTCAGGTCATCAGTATCCGAAAAGATTAACTCGTCGCGTATCTTTTTTGCAAAAAACAGCTTGACTTCCAACTCATTGATATGAGGCTGCTCAAACGGGAAAACCTCGAGTGACAATGCCGTGAAGTCGCGATCGGAGCCATAGCGGTTGTTCCTGATGTTTACAATGGCTTTTGCCGAATGTCCGGCGCTCTCAGCGCGAACAGCATAAACACCATCAGGTGGTATAAGTTTACATTCTTCATCAATGGTGACAAAGTAGGTCTGCAAATCAAGGTTGTGGAGTAACCTGCTGCCTTTCACTGCTTTACCAATGATCATATAGTGATGGTCGAGATAGGCATTGGCACGCTGGATGCGCCCGTCCTGCAATGCTTTGCGTATCAATGTGGAACTTACTGTTTCATTGTGAATGTCCTGTTCGGGGATTTCCTCAACATCAAATCCGTAATATTTACCCAGTTCGTTCAAGTATTCGAAATTCCCTTCGCGGTTATGGCCAAACTGGTGGTTAAACCCGATGACGATCTTCCTGGCATGAAGCTTGTTTACCAGTAGGTTACGAATAAAATCGATAGATGATATCTCAGAAAATGCCCTGGTGAATTCAACCACAATCAGGTTGTTAAGCCCGGCTTTTGTGAGCAATTCAATTTTTTCGCGCTGCGAGTTGATAAGAAAAAGATCTTTGCCGGCAGTTTCGGGAAACAATACTTTACGCGGATGCGGATGAAAGGTGATAAGCACGCTTTCGCCCCCCGATTCCATAGCTAACCTGTTGATCCTGTTTATGATAGCTTTGTGACCAACATGCACACCGTCGAACGATCCGGTTGTAACAACAGGATTGGGTATGTGTGTTAATTCATCAAAACTGTGGAAGATGCGCATAACAGGATAGATCAATCGCGAAAATAACTTATAGCCGGCCTGTTACATCTTTTTCACGAAATAGGCGATTTTTTCGAGTGAAGTGATGATGTCGTATTCTTCCAGATATACGCTCGAGGGCACATTCAATGGTTTGGGTGTGAAGTTCAGAATGCCTTTAACACCGGCCATTACCATGGCATCGGCAACGGCAGCAGCTTCGGATGCGGGCACCGTGATCACGCCGATTGTGATGTTTTCCTTTCGCAAAATCTCAGCTAAACGGCTGTAATTATAACACCACACACCCGCAAAAACCCGGTCAACTTTATCGGGATTGATATCAAAAGCCGCAACTATTGAGAGCTTCGTCCGTTTTCCGCTAAAGTAACCGATGATAGATCGTCCGAGGTTGCCAATGCCAACAACAGCAACACGCTGGCCTTCCTTACTGTCGATAATTTTACCAATAATCTCAATCAGTTCCTTAATGTCGTATCCCTGGCGTAAAGTGCCTGAATAACCTATGAGCATGATATCGCGCCTTACCTGCACCGGGGTTATATGCAACAGTGCAGCAAGTTCGTGCGAAAAAATGTGGTGCTTGTTCTCAGCCAGGATATTTATGAGCGTACGGCGATATTGACTTAAGCGTTCAACGGTTTTATCGGGTAGCTTCTTCATCAGTATTTATGTTTTTGATGGTTGGAATAAATGTCTTATCAGTCTTCGGGCGCAGGAAGCGTAATGGTGAAGGTAGTCCCTTTACCTAATGTACTCTGCACGTTTACAGAACCTTTGTACATATCAACGATTTTCTTTACGATTGACAAACCAAGTCCGCTGCCTGTAATGTTGCGGGTTTCCTGGCTTTTGATACGCACAAAGTCATCGAATATTTTTTGAGTGTCTTCTTCTGAGAGTCCGATACCGGTATCCGAGACCGATATTATTATTGCTTCGGGGAGTTTTTCGATGAAACAATCAACACGCCCCCCTGTCCTGTTATACTTTACAGCATTGGAAATCAGGTTGTTCATGATGATTTCTATCTCACCGGCATCGGCTTTCATCATCACCGGCTGTTTATTGTTCAGGTATATGTCAACATCTTTTTGAATGGCGTAAGGCCTGTTGGTATCAATGGCCATCTGTACAATCTGCCTCACATCAACCTGCTGCAGTTTTTGTGTTGGTTTTCCAGATTCAATTTTTGTGAGGTCAAGCAGGTCGAGAATAAGCTGGCGCATACCCTTAATCCTTTCCATGGAGCGGTCGAGAATTTCAGTATATGCGTCAACATTGTTGCCGAACTGCTTTTCGCGTATCATATGCAGGTAGCCGTCGATGGCATTGAGGGGCGCCTTGAGTTCGTGCGACAACACTGAAAGAAACTGAAACCTTATTTGTTTGCCGGTACTGTTGAGCGATTGGGTCATTCGCTTCAGGAAAAGCTGCTTCGTGATATTTTCGATGCTTGCTCTTATTTCCTGGGGTGTGAAAGGCTTCGGAATAAAGTCAATAGCGCCGTCGCGGGTGGCTTTAACGGCAAGTTCGAGCGAGGCATACGAAGTTATCATTACAACAATGATGTCGTAATGCTTATTTTTTACATACTCTAATACTTCAACACCTTGAATATCAGGCAGCTTATTGTCTAACAGCAGGATATCGGGCTGTTGTGTATCTATAATTTCGATCCCCTCGCTTCCAGTGGCTGCTTCAAGTATCTCGAATTCAATGTGTTCATCCATAAAAGGATAATCCACTTTGAAATTCTGCAGAATACGCCTTGTGCCATCGCGAATTCCCTGCTCGTCGTCAATTACTAAGATTTTGAAAGTGGCCATTCCTACATTTTTAATAATTTCTTGATTTCGCGCTGCAACTGGTCAATTCTTATGCCTTTGTCAAGGAAAAGATCAGCATTGATCCAGCGCTGGTTTTCTTCAGCCATCACATCGAAGGACATTCCCGTTTCGGCAGTAACGGCAGTTGCAATTATAATGGGCACATCAGGATATCTGCGTTTGATTTTATAACTCAGGATGAACCCGCTGTCATCGGTTTCCATCATAAGGTCCAGAATACACAAATCGGGTTTAATTTCTTCTATTATTTTTTCGGCCTCCTTTTGACTTTCGGCGGTGATGGTATCAAAACCCATACTTTCAACTTTCAGTTTCATCTGAAAAATATAGTCGATGTCATCGTCAACAATCAGGATTTTCTTTTTCATTATATGTTCTGTATTGTATTCGTAAATATGCGCACAGGAAAATATTACAGCATCCGCTTCCTCGGAAGGGTGATTGTGAAGGTGGTTCCAGTAGCCCCTTTCAAAATATCGGCATTTGAATCTACTTTAACATCGCCTTTATGCATTTTCACAATGCCGTATATGATTGGAAGTCCGAGGCCTGTTCCTTTCCCAATGCCTTTGGTAGTAAAAAAAGGTGTGAAGAGCTTGTCCATATGCTCTTGCAGTATTCCCGAACCATTATCGGTAACACGTATGAAGATAGTTTCATCTGTATCGCTGAGGCTGAGGGTGATTTTACCTCCTTCGGGCATTGCCTCAACCGAATTCTTGATCAGGTTTGTAACAACTTGTGTCATTTGGTCGTAATCGAGCATCGCCTTATTGTTGATAAGGTGGTTTTCGAGTATAAGGCTTATGTTAGAGGGAATCACAACTGAATTCATACTATGTTCGGCGAGCTCTGACAAGTCGATCTCAGTTATGTTCACCTGGTTCTTACGTGCGAAGTTCAGTAATCCCCCGACGATTTTCCGGCAACGGTCGGCTTGTTCAACTATGAGTTCCAAATCTTTATGAATGGGGTTTTCCTGGGGAATTTCTTCGCGTAATATATTGCTGTACATGGTGATAACACCAAGCGGGTTGTTGAGTTCATGAGCAATTCCCGCTGAGAGCTGTCCCATACCTGCTAATTTCTCCGAGTGTCGCAGGGCTTCCTGCACTGTTGCCAGTTTCTCGTTTGAGATGTTGAGTTCGCGGATATATTTATGCAGTTTTTCGATGGAATATGGCAGGCACATTTCTGTTTCTGCAAGTCCGCTGAGTATGGCTACAGCATGTTCTTCGCATGAATCGTAGCCACAGGCGCCGCAATTGAGGTAATCGCCCGGCCCGTACTTTCCCATCCTGAACATCACTTCCCTGATTTGCTCGTTTGAAGGCCTCACCCCGCGCATATCGATTGATTTAAATGATCGCGACAGGTCGAGTTTGCTATATTCATCAAGATTTTTCTGCCATTCATCGCGATCGATCACGGCCATTTTTGCATTGGCATAATTGATAATTCGCGCCTTTTTAGCGTATCGGTTGCTGCTGGCCGAAGTGTTGAGGTATGGCGACATGCCGGGGCCCATAATGCAGCCTTCGCAACACAACAGGTGAACATGATGGCCACGCAGGTTGCCTTGTTCATATTCGCGGAGGGCATCCTGGAAATTGGCCTTTCCGCCAGCAACTATTACATTCTCGCTGAGGATATCCTCGGTGACTTCCATTGTGTTGAGCAGGCCGTGGCTAAGCGGGAAAATAGCCCCCCTGCCCGACAATGGCGGATCAAATTCGGATGGCGTTATACTTTTTGGATTGATGCGGCTGTCGTTAAACATCTCGCGCAGTTCCCTGAAAGTGATGGCGTTGTCAATTTCTTTCGATTCGGCTTTTTTTGCCAGGCATGGCCCGATAAAAACCAGAATCGAATCAACACCATAAATGCTTCTCACAACCCTGGCCATAGCAACCATGGGCGAAACAACCTCAGCCAGGTTACCCACCAGGTCGGGGTAGTAACGTTCAATATATGATACAATAGCAGGGCAATCGGATGAAATGGCCGGCAAACCGTTGTCAAGTTGTTCCTTATATTTACGTGCAACCAGATCGGCCCCGAAAGCCACCTCGGTTACATGACGAAAGCCAAGTTTCCTGATCATGCCTACGAAAACCTTATGATCGGGAATATCGGCAAATTCGGCGGGAAAACTGGGCGCCACCAGGGCAATAACTTTGGCACCGGATTGTATGAGTTTTGTTACAGGGTCAATTTCGCGGCGAAACACCTTAGCGTTTTGGCTGCAAACCTTTATACAATTGCCGCAGGCAATGCAGCGCTCGGTAATCACTTCGGCCTGCCCGCCAGCAATGCGTATGGCTTTGGCCGGACACTCGCGCACACAGGTATAGCACATCCGGCATTTCTCCCTGATGGTGAATACCAGTTTGGCAATGGCCGGGTTTGGCTGATTTACATTATATTGAGTGTCTTCCATAAATGGCGCACTTTCATGGTATTTTACAGCAATACTTCCCTTTTTTGGTAATCAGTATAGAGCATCTGGCGTATCTCCCCGTTAACGGGCAGATCAAGATAGTTGTCGTAGAGTATTTGCAGATCGGGATTTTTAAAAGGTGTTTTAACAGGCTCTTTATCGTCAATTTCATATATGGCTTTAGCCCTGGCTTTTACAGCTCCGTCATCATGGCTGGCCGGCTGGCCGCCGCCACCCACGCAGCCACCGGGGCATGCCATCACTTCAACGAAATGGATATCAGTGCGTCCCGCCTCAATTTCATTCAGCAATGTTTCGGCGTTTCCTATTCCGTTTACAACCGCAAAGCCTAGCGTAAAGTCGCCAATTTTTACTGTAAACTCTTTAATTCCTTTTGATGACCGAAGCTCGGTTATGCGCTTTGCCTGCAAATCTTTACCGGTAATCATCACAAACAGCACCCTGATGAGCGCCTCGGTCAGTCCCCCGCTAACGGCTAACATTTTGCCCGAAGCACTCCGGCTTCGGTACGGCTGATCCGACATTTCGGGTTCAACCTGCTGAACATCAATGCCATTAAGACGAATCAGCCTGGCGAGCTCGCGGGTTGTCAGCACCATATCAACATCCGTAATACCTTTGTGAGTCATTTGTTCGCGTTGCGACTCAAACTTCTTCGCGATACAGGGCATAGCCGAAACGGAATAGACTTTTTCGGCCTTTAATTTCCTGCTTTGAGTAAAGTGATTGCTTATCAACGTGCCCATCATTTGCTGTGGCGATTTGCACGTTGAAATATGATTGAGAAGCTGAGGCCTGAATTGCTCGGCATACTTGATCCATGCAGGGCAACAGCTCGAGAACATTGGTGTTTTACCACCATCGCGAAGCCTGCTGAGCAATTCGCCGGCAAGCTCGGTAATGTACAGATCGGCTGCAAACGAGGTGTCGAATACGAAATTGAAACCAATTTTTCGTAGAACAGCGTACATTACCCCTTCCATATCTTTTCCTGTCCTGAAGCCAAATTCCTCGGCCAGGGTGACCGATAAGGTAGGTGAACACTGAATAACCGTTTGTATTTCAGGATTATGGAGTTTCTCCTGGAGTTCAGCAGGATGCTTTTTTTCCGTTAACGCGCCTGTAGGGCAAACAAGAATACACTGTCCGCAGTTGATACAACTCGAAAGGTTCATGCCTTTGTTGAAGGCTGGACCTACCTGCATTTCGTTACCGCGCCCGATAAATTCAAGGGCTGTAACATTCTGAATTTCTTCGCAAACCCTTATGCACCTGCCGCAGAGAATGCACTTGGCGGGATCACGGAATAGCGAAGCACTTGAAGGATCGGTTTTGTATTTATTCTTTTTACCAAAGAACCTGCGTTCGCGAACATAGAGGTCTTCGGAAAACTTTTGCAATTCGCAGTTACCGTTACTTTCGCAATAGAGACAGTCGTCAGGATGATTGCTGAGCAGCAATTCGATGTTTGTTTTTCGGGCTTTGATGACGCGGGGTGAATGTGTACGAATTTTCATCCACTCTTCAACCGGATGTGAGCAGGCAGGCAGCAAGCCTTGTTTTCCTTCAACCTCAACAACGCACATACGGCATGCCCCCGAAGGCTGCAATCCGCGTATATGGCACAACGTTGGAATGCTTATGGCATTTCGCTCAAGCGCCGACAAAATCGTTTCGCCGTTGCGCGCCTTTATGGTTTTACCGTTGACTTCTATATCGAAAAACATCATGGATGTTTTGTTATTGTTCAGGGAAACAGATTATTAGGCCAGGTTTCATTATTTACTTGATTGTTATGGCTACAAACTTGCATACGTCGTAACAAATACCGCAGCCTATGCATTTATCCTCGATAATGAAATGCGGCTGCCTTGGCTGACCAACAATTGCATTGGTAGGGCATTTGCGCAGGCAGGCAACGCAACCTGTACATTTGTCCACTTCGATGTAGAACACCCGTAACTCCTTACACACTCCGGCTTTGCACCTGCGGTCGAAAATGTGTTCTTCAAATTCATCGCGAAACCATTTCATAGCACTCACCAGCGGGTTAGGAGCTGTTTGCCCCAATCCGCAAAGCGATGTATCACGTATCACTTCCGATAGTCCTTCGAGCTGCATGATGCCTTTGAACCGTTCGAGCACTTCGTGCCCGGTTTCGCTGGGCGGCCTGCGTGTAATATTTTCAAGTATTTCATGAATACGGCGTGTACCTTCGCGGCAGGGAATGCACTTACCGCAACTCTCCTGTTGCAAAAAATCCATGAAGAACTTCACCATATCAACCATGCAGGTATTCTCATCCATCACCACAATGCCGCCCGAACCCATGATTGCACCGGCTTCCCACAGCGATTCATAATCAACCGGCAAACTGAGCTGCTGCTCGGGCACACAACTTCCTGATGGGCCACCGATTTGCAATGCTTTGAATTGTTTTTCGTCCTTAATGCCTCCGGCAATCTTAAACACGAGGTTTTTGAGGGTCGTCCCCATTTCAACTTCAATAAGCCCTGTAACTGCTGATTTTCCGGTAACGGCAAATACCTTTGTTCCTTTGCTGGTGGCAGTTCCGATACTGTTAAACGCCTGCGGCCCGTTTTTAAGGATATAGGTAACGTTCGACAGCGTTTCTACATTGTTAATAACGGTAGGCTTTCTGAACAGCCCTTCCACTGCAGGATGCGGCGGTTTGGGCATAGGCATGGCCCTCTTACCCTGGATACTGTTAATCAGGGCGGTTTCCTCACCGCACACAAATGCACCCGGACTTACTACCACATTGATTTGCAGGTCGATACCGCTCTTGAAAATATTGTAACCCAGCAGGCCGTATTCTTTCATCTGTGCAATAGCTGTGCGCAGATGCCTTATAGCCTGCTGATAATCGGCCATGATGTAAATATATGTTTTGGTGGCGCCTATGGCATATGCAGCAATAGCAATGCCCTCGAGCAATGCATGAGGGTCGCCTTCGATAACAGCACGATCCATAAAAGCGCCCGGATCACTCTCTGCAGCATTACAAACCAGGTATTTCTGATCGCTTACAGTATTATGAGCTGTTTTCCATTTTCGTCCGGTAGGGTAACCTCCACCTCCGCGCCCGCGTAAACCACTTTCGTCAATAATATCGCAAACTTTTTCGGCAGTATAATTGCTGAGGCATTTAAGGTATGTTTGGTAACCGCCGCGTGCAATATAATCAGCAATATTCTGCGGATCAATTTTACCGCAATTGGCAAGTACTATACGGTGCTGATGTTTAAAAAACGGGAGTTGGCCGATATCGTCAACCCCTTGGTATGCCTGGTGAAGCGGATTAAAAAACTGCCCGAGTACATAATCCTGCGGAACAATACCATTGAAAATATCGTCGAGCACAGGTTCAACCAGTGATTCGTCGATATTGCGAAATGAGATGCGTGATTTACCCGGTAACTGAACATCGAGCAGCGGTTCGGCTGAGCAAAGGCCTATGCAGCCTACTTCAACCGTTTCGGCATCAATGTTTTTCTCCGAAAGATAATTTCGCGTGGCTTGCAATGTTTTATCAGCGCCTGCAACAATACCACAACTACCTGTTCCTACGTAGATTACAGGACGTTTGATTCGTTCGCGGCGAATTTCGGCAAGCCTTTTCAAAGCAGCCTGCCCATGATCGGGAGCTTTAGCCGTTAGAATTTCTGAGATCAAGAATTCCCTGTCGCTCATGCTTTTTCTTTTATACCCTTACTGTGATTCAGGCTCTTTTGCGAATGACGTCGAAAAGTAATGCCAAATCGCCGGCTGACAGGACGGTATGAAATTCACCGTTGATGGCAATGATTGGCGCTTTGCTACATGCCCCCATGCAGTTAACAACCTGCAGGCTAAACATGCCGTCGCGGGTTACCTGCCCATCGCGGATTTTAAGCAGCTTTTCAATTTCACGCAGCAGCGATACAGCTCCCTCGATATGGCAAGTAGTTCCGCCGCAAACCTGGAGGTGATACCGGCCCTTCGGCATAAATCTGAAATGGTCGTAAAAGGTAGAAATACCGTAAACCTTACTTGATGGCAGCCCAACATACCGTCCGACGGCTACAACCGCTTCCTCCGACAAATAGCCAGCTTCTTCCTGGATTTCCTGCAAGAGTGGCAATAAGGCTTCACGGCTCCCTTTTTTATACCTCGAACAAATTACATCAATGTCAATCGGCATACTAATTTTTCTTGGGGTATCAGCTACAAAAATAACTATTCTCTAGGATTTGAAAGAATAAATTGTTAAAAAAATAACAGTGTTATTGAAATAACAAAGACAAGCAGTCCAATTTTACTACTTTTGTTTTACAGTTATGGTGTAACTTCACACAGCGATAAACGTAAGCTAACCGAAAATGGACCCACTGAAAAAAGAGATAGTGATCTGTCTTGGCAGTTCATGCTTTGCACGCGGCAACAAATCGGCAATAAAAGCAATTACCGAGTTCCTGAAGGAACACAATCTGCAGAATGATGTTAATTTTCGTGGCGAAAGGTGCTTTGGTATGTGCGCTAAAGGACCTGTTTTGAAATTGGGTAACGTTTATCACGAAAATGCCGATACCGAATCAATCATACTCTTACTCCGCGATTACCTCGAAATCAATTAATACCATCCCCCTTATAAATTAAGCTCCAGTGATTATGGAAAGCCCGCTGCTGCATATAAATGCTGACCTCTGTAAGGAGTGTTATGCCTGCATACGTATATGTCCTGTAAAGGCTATCGAACTCAGGGCTAACGAAACCGTGCCATTTATTGCTGATTCCCGCTGCATTGGATGCGGGAGTTGCCTCGAAGTATGTCATCCCAAGGCCATTATTTATTATGATTCGCGACAGGATGTGCGAAAGCTGCTCGATTCCGAATCAAAAGTAACTGCCCTGCTCGATCCAAGCATATCAGCCGAATTCGACGATATTACGGATTACCGCAAGTTTGTCGCCATGGTTAAACAACTGGGTTTCAACTATGTACACGAAACAGCTTTTGGAGTTGATCTGGTTGCAAAAGAATATCATGAACTGGTGAGTAATTTCCTGGGCAAATACTACATACTGGCAAATTGCCCTCCCATTGTATCACTTGTTGAGAAATATCACCCGGCGCTAATCGAAAACCTTGCTCCCATTGTAAATCCAATGGTTGCATCAGCCAAAGTTGCCCGCATGCTGCATGGTGATGATACACATATTGTTTTTATAGGCCCTTGCCTGGGGGCAAAAACCGAAGCCATGCGGTTCGAAGGCGACGGCGCTGTGGATGCTGTGCTGATGTTTGATGAACTGCGACGAATGTTCGAAGAAACCGGCATCAAAGAAAGTACCATCGAATACGCCGATTTTGAAGAACCTACAGGATACAAAGGTTCATTGTTTGCCCTTAGCGACGGCATATTGCAGGCAGCCGGCCTAAGCCAGGATATGCTTACAGGCACCATGGTTACCATTGATGGCCGCGACCGTGTCTTGCAGGCGATAAAGCAGTTTGAAGAAAGTATTGATTACATCCGCAAGAACTTCAACATTTTCTATTGCGAAGGCTGTATCATGGGTCCCGGAATGAAGCCAAACGGCATGAAACTGAAACGCCGGACCGAAGTGGTAAGCTACAGCAATAAACGACTGGCTAATTTCGAAAAAGGTAAATGGATTAAAGAACTGAATCATTTCAGCGGTATTGAACTCAGGCGGACATTTGCTGCTGATGACCAACGGTTAGCCCCGGCGCCTAAGGACAAGGTGGAAGAGATTCTCAAAATCATAGATAAAGGTGACGGAGAGATGGACTTAGGTTGCAAGGCTTGCGGATACGAAAGCTGCCGCGATTTTGCCGAAGCAGTTGCTAACGGAATTGCACGAACCGACATGTGCATAAATTATTCTCTTCGAAGCAAACAGGAATACATTAAGTCGCTGAAAGTCACCAACGAGAAGCTGGCCAAAACGCAACAGGCTTTGCAGGATTCGGAAAAGCGTGCGCTCATCGAAAAACAAGCTACCGAAGATGCACTCGAAACAACACAGACCATGCTTCGCAAACTGCCTACAGCAGTGCTTATTGTTGATGAGTCGCTGAAAATCATTGCATCAAACGAAAGTTTTATAACCATCCTGGGCGAAGAGGCTGCCGATATCAACGAAATAATTCCCGGTTTGGTGGGTGCCGACCTCAAAACACTGCTGCCTTTCAATTTCTACAAACTCTTTCAGTATGTTCTCACCAGTGCCGATGATATTGTTGGCCGCGATGTTCACCTGAATGATAAGCTGCTGAATGTCACCATCTTTTCGATAAGGAAAAATAAAATTGTTGGCGGTGTGGTTCGCGACATGTATATGCCCGAAGTAAGGAAAGAAGAAGTGATAAACCGCGTAACCGATGTAATAGAGCAAAACCTGGAACTCGTTCAGCAGATTGCCTTCCTTCTCGGCGAAGGAGCTTCAAAAACTGAAAAGATGCTGAATTCGATCATTGAGTCGCATCAATCCAAAGAAGAATAACCTATGCAGGAAAGCTCATGAGTGTTACTACAGCAAACAACCAGCTTAATAACCCGTTCTACGTTGAAGTAAACGTGGTTCATAAAAATTATGACCTGGAACGTATTTGCGGCGACCATTTCCTTTCGAAGCGCATTTATGAAGAAAACAGGATCATTGCCGTACTCAGCGATGGTATGGGTCATGGCGTGAAGGCAGCAATGCTTTCGACGCTTACAGCTACAATGGCTCTCAACCTCACCGAAGAACACAAGGATGTGCAGCGTATTGCCGAAATCATTATGAATACGCTGCCGGTTTGCAGCGAACGCAAAATGAGTTACAGCACCTTTACAATTGTTGACATTGAAATTGACGGCTATACCAGGATACTTGAATACGATAACCCGCAGACTATTATCCTGCGTGGCAATAAGATCCTCGACCCCGACTGGCAAACCATTACATTAGTGTCGGAAAAAAATGCCGGCAAGGAACTCCGCACATGTTCGTTTGTACCACAAAAAGAAGACCGCATTGTTTTTTGCTCCGATGGAGTGGCACAATCGGGGATGGGTGGTACAAAGTATCCTTTTGGTTATGGCCAGGAGAACATGGCAAAATATATGCAGGAACTCATCACAAGCGATAAAACCATTTCGGGCGCGCAACTAGCCGCAAAAATGGTAAACATGGCAGTGATGAATGACAACTATCATCCGAAAGACGATACCAGCTGTGCAGTTATTTATTTCCGCGAACCCCGGCGACTGCTCATTTGTACCGGCCCTCCTTACGAAGAAACCAAAGACACAGAACTTGCAGAAGTGGTAAAGGCTTTCGACGGTAAAAAGATCATTTGCGGCGCTACCACCGGCGATATAATCAGCCGCGAACTCGGAGTTCCTATTATCGACAGTTTTGAATTTGATGATACCGACCTGCCGCCCGTTTCGTTTATGGATGGTATTGATCTTGTTACCGAAGGCATTCTTACATTGGGCAAGGTTTCGGAAATCCTGAAGAATCATTCGCAGAAGTATAAACTCGGCAAAGGCCCTGCCGATCAAATAGTAAGGCTGTTGCTCGACAGCGACGATATTCACTTCATTATCGGAACGCGTATCAACATCGCTCACCAGGACCCGAGTCTGCCGGTCGAGCTCGAAATCAGACGCACGGTTGTCCGCCGTATTGCAAGGCTGCTCGAAGATAAGTTCCTGAAAGAAGTGACGATGAATTTTATTTAACGCAGAAGCAGCTTTATTATCGACAAACGGGAATACAACCTACTGCCAGTCCGTTTCTTACAAAAAAAAGCCTATCAGACTGGCTGGCAGGCTTAATAAGAACTTAATAGTCAGTTCGATTGCCGGTGAAATGGTTATTCACACACTACATCAGCATGGCTGCCATCCCAGCAATGCCAGTTTGAGTCACTGTAATGGCCAGGATCTTTTACCCGTCCGTTTTGGTTTGTGCGGTGCCATTTTATCTCAGTAAGATTGGTATTGGCAGTGTAAAAAATGTTGTAGAAAGCATTAAAATCAGCTTCGTTGTTGATTCCATAGACAATATAAGTACCTTTATTACTGCTTGTTACAAGCACATTTTCATACTTGATATCTGCAGAGCCATCGGTGTTTTTATGCCATGTGATTTTGATAAAATCCTGGTTGTTAACCGGATCGTTCTTTAAAATCCATGAACCTTCGGTGCCCGCGAGGTTCGATTGGCCTGAATACCATTCAAAATCGCTGAATGAGCCATTTTTAGTAACGTACATTTCCCAGTTTACACCGTTTGTTATGAAACTGCCATGCAACTCGGCGAGGTAAACATCGCTGCCAACCGTAACGTTGTACGACCATACCCAGCTTTCGGTTGCCGGATCATACACCGCTTCGTGATTGAAAGCTTCTCTGAACGAAGCAACAGGCACAGCCAGGTTAACAGTAAGTATTGTATTCCAAATACTTACATTGGCAACTGCCCAAAGATAATGTAAGTGTGTTGCAGCTGTTGATTTTTCACCACCGCTAAAGTCGCTCATATCCATAATAAAGGTGGACTCGGGTGGCAGTGTTGGTGCGGTTTTCTCTTCGTCTTTTTTACACGAAAAATGGGTTGTTGCAAGCAAAATAATCAGGACGCCGGAAACAAGAACTTTGGTTTTCATTGGCTTTAAAGGTTAATTAGATGAATAACGATTTTATTATGAATTTGTTTTGCAATCCGAACTATTGTCCGGCGAGGTTGAAACATTACTCCAAAAAGAATGCCAAAGAGCAGGTAACACAAAAATCAAGGTATGTCAAAGCTTTTTATCTGGCCCGACACACTCAAAAGTACATGCGCTGAACAAAGTAACAGTTAGGGCAACCTGCAGCATTTTTACAAAGATGCTTTTAATAGAGTGTATGAAGCCTGAATTTTGGGTATGACCATTTTTCAAATCATCGTATCGGGATTTTCGAGTTTTATCTTTTCGCCCGGGTTGAGGTTCATATCGCCGGCCATTTTTTCGACTGAAGGCCAGAGTGTAGCAAAGTAAGCAATGATGGCTATTCCTATTCCAAGTATGATCATGTTGCCGGTAAGCATAAATGCTACGATGGCGAAAAATGATGGCCCTTCGGTTGTGGCGTACTTGACAATGAGTGCCGCACGGTAATCGTTCAGTTTTTCCGAAAAGTTTCTTCGTTCACTGAGAGCAGTCATCCGGCTGTTGAAAATATAAATTCCGGCACCAATAATAGCGGCAGCGAGCAGTATTACCGCTATAAGCAGTATTTTTTCAAATGAAAAGGTCGCCGGAAATGTTCCTGATTTTATCATAAACCAAGCTACTACGGCAAAGAAAACCTGCCCGGCCAATAATGCTCCGAAAATTATTTTCAACGACTTAAGGTATGAGCCGGTGGTTGGGGTTAGTGGATTGGTGTCCATCGGGTATAAAATATAGTTGTCTTATAATAAGCCTGATTTCGGTTTACTTCAGCATTTGAACAACATATGCTTAAAAGCAACTCCAACTTACAAGCGTGAGCTGCTCATCAAGAAAATAGAAGTCAACCTGGCCATCGTCAAACGAAACACGCAGTTCGCCCCAGGTTTCCTCATCGTCTTCCATGTCAGTAAAACCATTGTCGAGCATGAGCTGCACAATCTGCTGCTGTTTCATGGCAAAGATTTTTTGTCCGAAAAGCGTGGTCTCAATATTATCCGACTCAATGGTACAAAGCAGGGGCTCAACCGACGTAGCATCGAAAAAGAAATTCAGTCCCTGGTCAGGATAGTTCCAAACGATGCTCTCCAGTGTTCCATCACAGGCATTATCAAGTTCTTCGATATCAGCAGGTTCGCCAAAACGTTTCCTGATATCTTCGGTTGTGCTTTTAAATTTCAGACCTGCAAGGCCTTCTTTAATTTTGATTTCTATTGTCATCTTTATTCTTATTGAATTCTTGTAATGTTTTGGGATTTAACTTTTTTTTATTACCGGTTTCCCTTTAATGATTACTTTGAGAAGCTTCAAATTGTTGGACTCGCAATTATTGCATTTCTTTATATCATTGCCAAATTTCGCTCCATTGATTAGTAGTATAGTATCGTGTCGTTGTAAAGCCGGGACCTCGCTCACCACTTAATCTGCTACATGATTTACTTCTGCTTTCTGCAACGGTGAATCGTGCTCGCGCGAAAGCCGTCGAAACGAAGCCCTTTCTACAAGGCCGGGCAGCCATTTTGAGAAAAACACCGTGAGCTTTCCTTCAACCAGAGTAAGAATGAGGCTGCGACGACGGTGGATAACGGCCCGGTAAATTTTTGCAGCCACAGTTTCGGCACTCATCATTTTCGATTCATCGCGCGGAGTTTCGCCCTGTGCCTTCCCGGTAGCCGTTAGTGCTGTTTTGCGAATGTTTGATGTTGTGAATCCCGGTGAGACAATGAGTACATGCAGCCCTGTTTTGAGGTTTTCGACACGCAGTGTTTTGAGGAAGCCGTGCATGGCAAACTTTGATGCCGAGTAGCCTGACCGGGCAGGCATTCCTATATGCCCGGCAATTGAGATTACTCCCACAACCGAACCATGTGAATGCAGCAGGTATGGAAGTGCAAATTTGGTACAATACACTGTTCCCCAGAAGTTTATATCCATCAGCTTTCGCAGCACGTCCAGTTCAACGTCCTGGAATAGCGCCCTCATGCTGATGCCTGCATTGTTGACCAGCACATCTATCCTGCCAAAAGCTTCCATGGTTTTGTCCACCAGATGGCGGCAATCCTGCTCTTTGCTCACATCACACTGAACCGAAACAGCCGTCCCACCTTTGCTTGTTATAGATTCTTCAATGTTTTTAAGTTGTTCAAAACTCCGTGCGGCAAGCACAACTTTTGATCCGTGCCTGCCGAACTCAAATGCAAGCGCTTTCCCGATCCCTGACGAAGCGCCTGTTATGATAACGACTTTATCTTTCATAATTAAAACGACGTCACAATAATACGGAAATATTTCCCGGCAAGCAACCTGTCGGCATTCACTTATAATAATTTAACATCCATAATGCAATAGAGCGTATAAAATCTAACGGGTGTCATCACCTGTTTTGCTGGATTGACTAACAATTGAATCGGCAACACCAAATCATTTAACAACTCATGACCCCGAACCGTCACTCTTACTATCTTTGAAATCAAATTCAAACAACAGTATGCTCAGTAACAGGGAACTGTTTTATCGATTCCTGGCACAAACCAGCGAGGCGCCGCTTGCCCTGGAGATTACAAACGCGGAGGGCATTTGGTTAACTGGCGCTGACGGCCAAAAATACATGGACCTGATTTCGGGAATCTCGGTAAGCAATACCGGGCATCGCCATCCCGAAGTTGTGAAAACCATTAAGGATCAGGCGGACCGCTACCTTCACCTCATGGTTTACGGCGAATATATTGAAGCGCCACAAGCCCGGTTGGCAGAAAAAATCGCTTCTCTCCTGCCCTCTACACTTTCAAATGTATATTTTGTAAACAGTGGTTCCGAAGCTGTGGAAGGTGCCCTGAAACTTGCCAAACGCTATACCGGTCGCAAGGAAATTGTAGCCTTTAACAATGCTTACCACGGCAGCTCGCACGGAAGTCTCAGTGTAATGGGCAATGCTGATATGCGCGATCCTTTCGGGCCATTGTTACCGGGCATCCGCCATATTGTAATGAACGACGTCAAATCTCTGTCGGTCATTACCCGCGATACTGCCTGCGTCATTATAGAACCTGTGCAGGGCGAAGCCGGGGTGATTGCTGCAACACAGGAATTTATGAATGCATTGCGCAATCGATGCTCCGAAACCGGCGCCCTGCTTATATTCGACGAAGTTCAGACGGGTTTCGGTCGCACCGGCAGCATGTTTGCTTTAGAACAATATCATGTTGTACCCGATATTATTGTAATTGCCAAAGGCATGGGCGGCGGAATGCCCATCGGTGCTTTTGTTTCGTCGAAGGAGATCATGCACACCCTGAGCAACAATCCCGCCCTGGGACATATCACAACCTTTGGCGGCCACCCGGTGAGTTGTGCGGCTGCATTCGCCAATATCAATGTCATTCAAAATGAGAATCTAATTGAGGTCGTCAATACTAAAAGTGAGCTCTTCAGGCAAATGCTGGCCGGCCATCCTGCCGTAGTTAACTATCGCAGTGCAGGGCTTATGATCGCCGTTGAACTGAAAGACGAAGCCACGGTACAAACCATTATACACCAATGCCTTGATGGCGGGCTCATTCTCGACTGGTTCCTGTTTAACCCGAAATCAATACGCATCTCACCGCCGCTTATCATCGATGCATATGAAATAACTGATGCCTGTAAAATTATAGTTAAAGCACTTGACAATGTCCTATATTAGCTTATGAAGAACGTTACCGCATTCAGGATTCAGATCTTTGTTACTGCATTTGCACTAGCCTTATATGTCAATTCAGGTGCACAGACTATCTACACCGGTAATAATTTTGTTACCATTCCTTCGGGCAGTACTCCCGGACAGATAACTGAACTAGCAGCCAGTGTTACTCCGTCGCGGCGCCAGCTCAACTGGCAGGAAATGGAAATGACTGCCTTCATCCATTTCACGGTAAACACCTATTATAATCAGGAATGGGGACAGGGCACCGAAGACCCTGCCGTTTTCAACCCAGTTCAATTCGATGCAAATCAATGGGTTAGCACATGCCGCGAAGCCGGGTTAAAATGTATCATCATGACAGCGAAACATCATGACGGATTTTGCCTTTGGCCGAGCAGGTTTACCAGTCACAGCATAGCAGCCAGCCCCTGGCGCGATGGAAAAGGCGACCTTGTGAAGGAAGTTGCGGATGAATGCAGAAAACAGGGAATGAAGTTCGGGATATATCTTTCGCCCTGGGACAGGCATGAAAAGTCGTATGGCACCGAAGCTTACAATGAACATTTCAGAAATCAACTGACCGAACTGCTTACCAATTATGGCCGTATTGACGAGGTATGGTTCGATGGTGCCTGCGGTGAAGGGCCGAATGGCAAGCGGCAGGTTTATAACTGGGAATCGTATTACAGTCTGATAAGGAAATTGCAGCCCGATGCCGTAATCGCTATCATGGGTCCTGATGTGCGCTGGGTAGGAACCGAGAGCGGCTACGGACGTGAAACCGAATGGAGTGTGGTGCCGGTCGAAGCAGCCGACCAGGCTGCAATAGCTGCCGGTTCGCAGCAGGCAGCTGAGAATGAAGGATTTATACCACCGGGTGATATGACTGATTTCGACCTGGGCAGCAGGGATAAGATCGCCAAAGCAAAAACCCTCATCTGGTATCCTTCGGAGGTTGATGTTTCGATTAGGCCGGGATGGTTCTGGCACGAAAGCGAAAACGACAGGGTAAAAACACCCGAAAAGTTGCTCGATATTTATTTCAGCTCGGTTGGCCGGAATTCTTTACTGCTGCTCAACATCCCACCCGATACGCGCGGGTTGATACACGAAAACGACATCAAATCTTTACGGACATGGCGAAAAGCGCTCGACGACATCTTTGATAAAAACCTTGCTGCAGGTTCAAAAATCAAAGTATTGGACGGAGGAAACCAGGCTTTGACTAATAAAATGTTTGATAACATCAATGCAACTCACTGGACAACAAGCAATAAAACAACAGCCACTCTGGAATTCAGTTTGCCGGGCAAGCAACTTTTTGATGTTCTTTTATTGAGCGAAAATATCAGCATAGGGCAGCGAATTGAGAAATTCAGGCTCAGTGCTCATACCGGCGGCAAATGGGTAACGGTAACCGAAGGCACAACCGTCGGTTATAAGAGGCTGCTGCACTTCCCGGCTGTAAATACTGATAAAGTACGCCTCGAAATCATTTCATCAAGGCTTAACCCCGCCATTGCTGAATTCGGTTTATACAAACTCATCCCCGAGGTTAAAGCCACACCTTCGGCAGCCGCCTTTACCGATTCGGTGACCTTGACACTTGCTTCGGACCAGGAAAATGTGAGCATCTATTATACACTCGACGGGTCGGAACCGGGAAAAACGTCAAGTTTGTATGAACATCCGATTACGCTCAGCGAAAGCGCTACTGTGCGGTTTATCGGTTATAGCCCTGACGGCAAACAGAGCTTCGAACGTAAAGCGTACTATTTCAAAACAAAGTACGCGGTCACTTTTGCCAACGCGCCCGACAGCAGGTACGACGGCGGCGGGCCGCTGGGGCTGGTTGACGGCATTCGTGGCAGCCTCGACCACACGGACGGACACTGGAGCGGCTTCAACGGTACCGATATGGAAGTAACCATCGACCTGAATAAAGTACTGCCGATCTACGCAATATCAGCAGGTTTCCTGCAGTCAACCAGGTCATGGATATTTCCCCCTTCAGAAATTGTGTTTGAAATCTCTGCTGACGGAGAAACCTATAACACAGTGAATTCCATTATACCTGAACTGCCTTCAGGCGATGTTGAATCGGTCATAAAAGCGGCGGTAAAAGTGCAGCGTGATGCCAGGTTTGTAAAGGTAAAGGCCAGGAATTACGGCAAGCTTCCCTCATGGCATCCCGGACACGGAGAGCCGGCCTGGCTGTTTTGCGATGAAATCGTAATTAATTAATTGATATTCTTGCTGATGGCTTTTAGGTTATTCCAGAAAACGCTTTCGTTCCCCGACCCCGAAGAAGCCGATGATTCCGGTTTGCTCGCTGTGGGCGGCGACCTGAGCGTGGAACGGTTGAAACTGGCCTATTCAAAAGGCATTTTCCCGTGGTATGAGGAAGGAATGCCAGTACTGTGGTGGTCGCCCGATCCTCGTATGGTGCTGTTTCCTGATAAAATGATCGTTTCACACAGCCTCAGGCAAACGTTAAAAAAAGATCTTTTTACTATAACCTACGACACTTGCTTTGAGGAAGTTGTTGAGCAATGTTCTTCCACTCCGCGGGCGGTACAGGAAGGCACGTGGATTACCGGCGATATGAAAAATGCTTACAACAAACTGCACAAAGCGGGCTATGCCCATTCGGCCGAGACGTGGCACAACGGGCAACTGGTGGGAGGACTTTACGGTGTGGCTTTGGGAAGAGCATTCTTCGGCGAATCCATGTTTCACCGCATGACCAACGCTTCGAAAGTGGCTCTGTATTTCCTCCTCCAAAAATTAAGAAGCATGTCGTTCGAAATTATTGACGCACAGGTATATACCAACCACCTCGAAAGCCTTGGCGGTGAGTTGTTGCCTCGCACCGTTTTTCTTGAACTGTTGCAGAAAGCGCTTGAAAAACCATCCCTTACCGGCAGATGGACAGAATGAAGGCGAAATCTTTCAGGTGAATCAAATCTATCAGGCTGTCCCGAAAGTCTCTGAGACCATGTGTGCTTCCTCACAACAACTCTGTATAGTCCACCAGTCACACTGCTTGTCTCATTATAACGACAGGTAATCAATACGTCAGCTTGAAAGAGGCTGTAAATAAGGCCTCATGCGGCTACCAGTGTTTTGTCGCAGGCTTAATATTCTTTTTCATACATCACCACATACGAAGCCCCGTAATGGTCCTCATAAGTCATCATTAACCTGTCAACATGTTCCATGTTCGGTTCGAGCGGAGTATTACCCCAAACAATGTTCTGGCAAGCCAAGGTATGGCTTGTAGTTGAGGCCGGTAATCTGTCCGATCCGTATGTACCGCTCTGGTTGGGAATTGCCTCACATTTGGGCCCTGTTCCTTCAATTTGAACCATGATGTTGTCAATCAGTGCATCCACATCAAAGTTTACGACTCCGGCTGGCATTCTGTAAGTCCAGGTAACTTTATTCATGGTGCCGTCGCCATTGAGTGCAACCGTGGGAAACGGATACACAATATTACCATCAACATACGACTGGTCGGGCAGGTTGAAAGTAAGGATTTCGTTGTTGTATTTTACGGTGTAGATGCCGCCGGCAGGAATGTATGATATGGGGCTGTTTGGATCGGAAAGGTACTGTGTTGAGTAAATGCGTGAATCGTCATAAGTGAGGTCACCATCCGATGGTGTATTGGCAAGCGGCGATCCGGAAGGGCCGGTAAAATAAACCTTTTCGGGAAACGAAGCATCTTCAACGGTCAGAAACAAACGGTAACCTTCGATAAGTTTGGTGTTGTCGAACGACGGGGTGAGTTGCGGCACATGAAAGTTACCCGGTTTGATAAAGTAAATCACCGAAAGCGAGAACGACCGCCCTTCGAGCAGGTCAATAGTTCCGTTGCCGTTTACATCAGGATTCTTCAGTAGTGCCGACAGGTAATCGTCCATGCCGGCAACAATGGTTACCTGGGCGGGAGTTAGCGGAATAGAATTGCCGATAGGATTGGATGAAGGCGTGAAAACGGCTCCGCTGCGGCTAATGCTACTAAGATTTAGCGTATCCGCGGTTTCGGCCAGATAGTGTAGCGGAAGCGTTTCGATACCGTTGCCCAGCGACAGCAGTCCGATCGGTTTGGCTGCGCTGTTCAGGAATACGAGTCCCCATGGCCTGCCGTTGTCGAGCTGCAGGCTGAAGGCGCCGTTGGCTACCTCCGATTGCTTATAATCGTTGTCAGTTGAAATGGCAAGTACAGAGGTAGCTTCGGCTGCAGTAGCATCGAGCGTTCCGGTAACGATCACGGGCGAGCCGTTTCCGTCGCCGGGAGTATCATCGTCATCTTTGTTACATCCGGTTATCAGGGCAACAACTCCTGCCATAAGGAGCACGCATAAAAGTAGTAACTTGTTGGTTTTCATTTGAGTATGATTGAGGTTTGGATTGAGCGGGACTGAACAATAACATTTTGCGGTGACCAAGACACACAAATGTATTACGTTCGATTGATACTCCGGTATAATTCGCTGTATATTAATGGCCTGCGGGGTGAAAAGTGACATCTTTATGTGAGTGATCAGGTTTTATTATAATTGCAACACAAATATGTTCCTGATCGAAAAGGAATACTTCAACAAGCTATGAATATGATAACTTATACGTTGAAAAACAAAAAAGCAGTCAACCTTCAAAGTTAACTGCTTGTTTTTCAGGGTGAAAGACGGGGCTCGAACCCGCGACCTTCAGATCCACAATCTGACGCTCTAACCAACTGAGCTACGATCACCGTTTAGAGGCGCAAAAGTACAAAGATTCTTGTACCCTGCTGCTGCCTGTCGCATTTTTTTGCCAGATAGTGGAAATGATTCTCATGCAATGTTCAATTTCACGCCAAATCAGGTAGCTTTGTAAAACAAAAAAAACAGAGCAATGGCTGATGTAATTGACTATACCATTCAGGGTGACGACATGCAGATTGTCACTATTGAACTCGATCCCGGCGAAGGCGTGCGTGCCGAAGCAGGCGCTATGATGTTTATGGAACAAGGCATACAGATGGATACCGGCACCGGCGGGGGCATTTTCCAGGGTTTTAAAAGGATGATCACCGGCGAAAGCTTCTTCATCACTACCTTTTACAACAGTGCAAACCTTAAAAGGCACGTCACTTTTGGCGCTCCATACCCCGGCAAAATCATCCCGCTTGAACTCCGCAGCCTCGGCGGTACGTTCCTGTGCCAGAAAGATTCTTTCCTCTGCGCTGCAAGGGGCATTGAGATTGACATTGCCTTTACCCGCAAAATAGGCGCGGGGCTTTTTGGCGGCGAAGGCTTCATACTTCAGCGCCTTACCGGCGACGGCCTTGCCTTTGTGCATGCCGGAGGTTGCATTGTTGAGCGTGAACTGGCTGCAGGCGAAAGCCTGCGTGTTGATACCGGCTGCCTGGTGGCTTTCGCACCTACGGTTGATTACGATATTCAGTTTATCGGCGGGTTTAAAAATGCCCTTTTCGGAGGTGAAGGCCTGTTTATTGCTACACTCACAGGTCCCGGAAAAGTGTATCTCCAAAGCCTCCCGCTCTCACGGCTGGCCGACAGGATTACCTCGGCATCGCGCACCAACAGGGAACAGTCGGGCGGCGTGGCCGGCGTTGGCGGCAACATACTCGGCAGCCTGCTGGGCGGCGACCGTTCGTTTTAAACTATTGAACAGCGGTTGGGATTATTCCGAAATAAGAAATACATGTCCGAAGGTTCGCTGGGCAGGTTAGCATGGCAAAGGCTGCTCAAAAACCGCATTGCCGTCGCCTGTATGATTTTTATCGGCATCGCAGCGCTCATTGCCATACTGGGATACCTCATCACCCCCGATAAAACACCTTTTTCGAACGACCAGAACCTGGCACTAACAACAAAAAAACCGGGTTTCAGGATTCAAATGCTCTATGTGAGAAAAAATGAAGAGGCCGGCAGTACCAACCTCTTCAAAACCATGCTCTTCGGCAGGAAATCAGGCTATCTATCAGTGCCTGTGACTAGTTATTCATTCACTGACAGTACCATAGTGGCAACTGAATATGAAGGGGAAAATGTTGCCGGAAATCAAACTACTTACAACCTCGCCGATGTAGTTTATGCGGTTGCGAAGACACCGGTTTTTGACCGGAATAACGGCGTATGGAAAATTAGTTGTACAGACGGAGAAAATGTGGAGGCAAAAACCGCTGACCTCAGGGAGGAAATTACAAGGAACAATATCCATAACAAAGTCTATTGGCTTGGCACTGACCGCTTTGGCCGTGATGTTCTGAGCCAGCTGCTGATTGGTTCGCGGGTTAGTTTGTCGGTAGGGATGATTTCGGTGCTGATTTCGCTGCTCATCGGTATAGCGATGGGTGCTGCAGCCGGCTATTTTGGAGGGAGTATAGATGCCGTCATCATGTGGATTATCAATGTTATATGGTCAGTTCCTACTTTACTGCTGGTCATAGTTATCACTTTTGTGCTTGGCAAAGGTTTCTGGCAGGTTTTCATTGCTGTAGGTCTCTCCATGTGGGTAGAGGTCGCCCGTGTAGTGCGCGGGCAGGTGATGGCGTTGCGAAGCATGGAATTTGTTGAGGCAGCTAAAGCTTTGGGATACAGTAATTTCAGAATTATTTTCCGACACATACTACCCAATGCCATGGCGCCGGTTATTGTGATTTCGGCAGCCAATTTTGCATCGGCCATACTGCTAGAGTCGGGGCTTAGTTTCCTGGGTATCGGTGTGCAGCCCCCAATGCCATCGTGGGGCACCATGGTAAGGGAAAACTATGCTTATATCATACTCGATTACGCCTACCTTGCCATGCTGCCCGGGCTCGCAATCATGCTCATGGTGCTGGCATTTATGCTGCTTGGCAATGCCCTGCGCGACGCACTTGATGTAAAAGCTATTGGCTGATTCCAAGCCCCATTTTTGGCCTACCGGCTTTCTGTTTCCTGAATTTCGACGATTCTTCGATGGTGCAATCAGCAGGCGATGAAGTGCCGCAATCGCCTTTGGCAAGCGAAATCCTGATTCCCATATAAAAGTCAAGTCCGGTAAAATCGGAAAAGCTGAAAAACCCGGCCGGGTTTTCGCTGCCGATAAAGAAGCCTCTATACCTCAAGGCAATGCCAACGCGGGGATCGTAGTAATTAAAAAGTGATATTGGCAGGCTCACGGCGAAATTCTTCGTTTCGTAACGCGGCGTCACCGAGATGAGTGATTCGCGAACCACGACATTCCGGCTCATTTTAACCGGAAATATGGCCGTACTATTTATATACCAGTTCTTGTAAAAATTATAGTCTGCCTGTAGGCTCAACGCTGTCGGCAATCCAACTTTAAAACTGTTATCTGCAATAACTGCGGTTGAATCACCAAGAAAATGATAACTGATTTCACCGGTAAAATTATTCATGGTAGTAAAATCGAGAGCACTGATGCCTGGCCAGAAAGTTGAGGCATCGTCCATGGTCATAAAATAGGCGTTTCTGTTGAACCTGATTCGGCCGATATCAAGAATTGACACACCTATGCGGTAGAGGTAAGGGGTGTATGGCTGCGAACACAATGATTGCTTATCCCAGTTTTGGTAACCCTTCACTTTTCGTTCATAAACTACGCCAATATCCATTCCAATGCCTTTCCCCCTGAAAAGTGGTCTGCCTGTGTAATCATTTGTTTCATAATCGAGCGGCAACGAAACGCCGGCTTCGCCGGTAACATGGTTAACCTGCAGGGTGTCAAGGTCGTAAACTATGTAATCGAATTTGTCAACCGAAGTAAATGCACCGGCATGGCCTGCGAGGTAACGAAGGTTGACTCCTGCCGACCATTGGCTGAAACCGTCGCGTTTAAAGATATAAGAGTAATTCCCCCCTATTTCGGCCCACGACAAACCTGCGCCTGAAAAAAAGTCGTTGTGTATGTAGTTGATATCCTGCTGTGGCACAAAATCGAAATCATCATAAAGGAATTTAGCTACATCGTAGGGCAGCTTGCTTACCGAAGCCACCGCCCTGGCGCCAGTTATGAGTCCGAATGCATGCCGGTCGCGCACAAGCATAGCCGAAGGCCCCATAATTCGTACATTTGCATAACCCTGCTTATTGCTGGTTGTGTAATAGTCATAAGTACTCTGGTCGTTCTCGCCATGCACGGGAAATTCGGCATTTTTATCAAAAAACCTTGAAAACCGGTAAGCGGTGTCGTGGAGGTAGAGATAATTGTTTTCTTCAAAGATATCGAATGTAAGTAGGTTGATATCGAGATAATTGCGTGAAGTTACAGTTGATGCAGGATTTATAAGGGCTGAGGATATGCCTGCTGAATTGGTATTCATGATACCGAGCATCTCCTGGGCAGAGGCTGATGCAGCCATTACAAGCAAAATACCTGTAAACAATGAATTAAGGTTTCCCTTCGGTTTACATCTCATCATAAAATTGTAAATGTTGGACACTGACAAAACAAGCAAAGTGTTCAACTGTTTATAACGATGTCGCATTGTAAAAATTGCAATGCCGGTCTCAAGCATACCCCTATTTGGAAAATCATCCGAATGTTTGTATTCTTGCATCCCCTATCAGTATAATGCGGCCTGAAAACCACAAAACAATTCATTCATTACATGGCAAAAACAACTTTATGGTGGATCTTCGCCATATTTTTCACGCTGGCAGTAGCCGAATACCAGAAACGAACCGGCCCGACTTACGAAATCCGCGGCAAGGCTCTCATCAACAACCAGTTGATCAAATATAAACTCATTCGCACCGCCGAAAACGATCATGATGCCGAAATAAGCCTGAAAGTTGCCGATACCACTATCCATGCTTCAATTCGATATAAGCGGTTTAAAAGTAATGATGAATGGAGCGAATCGCCTATGGCGCGTGTAGCTGACAACCTGGTTTTCATGATGCCAAAGCAGCCGGCCGCAGGAAAAATGATGTACTATATTACACTTACCAGCGGTACCGAACAGGTTAAACTGGCTGATAAGAAAGGTGAACCTGTTGTGATGCGTTTTAAAGGCCGTGTACCTCGCGGATTTCTTATCCCCCATATTCTGTTAATGTTCCTGGGACTGCTTTTCAGCTCACGCACAGCTATTGAAGCACTCATTCACGGGCGAAACACATACCAGTACTCATTGGCCACCCTGCTGTTCCTTGTTGTTGGCGGGCTCATTTTCGGACCAATTGTTCAAAAGTATGCTTTTGGCGCTTTCTGGACCGGATGGCCTTTCGGGCACGACCTTACTGACAATAAAACATTTGTAATGGTTGTGGTGTGGGTTATTGCTGCTCTGAAACTGAGAAAAGACAGGGCGAACCGCTTGTGGCCTTTGATAGCTGCCGTTTCGGTACTCGCCGTATTTCTCATCCCTCACAGCCTGCTGGGTTCCGAAATTGATTACACCAAAACTCCTCAGTAATTCATGGCCATTACGCCGGTTATCATAGCTATTACGGCGATTGTGTCGGTACTGGCATTCAGCCGCCGCGACATTTACCGCCGGCTTGCTTTCAACGCTTATGATATCAAGCATTTCCGCAATGGATACAGGTTCGTGTCGTATGCGCTTGTTCACGCCGACTGGATTCATCTGCTCATTAACATGCTCGTTCTGTATTCCTTCGGGAGCGTTGTGGAGATGTATTACAACATGGTGTGGGGCGCCAAAGGGTTGTTCTATTACTTGTTGCTGTACGCTGGTGGCATTGTATTTTCAACCACTCCGGCTTTTGCAAAGCATAAAGATGATTATAGTTATACAGCCGTTGGCGCATCAGGGGCCGTATCGGCGGTGGTTTTTGCAAGCATAATCTTCGATCCGCTCAACAAAATATACCTTTTTATGATTCCAATCGGCATTCCGGCAGTGGTTTTCGGATTGTTGTACCTCGCTTACTCGTGGTATATGGCGAAGAAAAACATCGACAACATCGGACACGATGTCCACTTCTGGGGAGCAATATTCGGGTTGGTATTTACGATTGCTTTGAAACCATCGCTCGCCGTTTACTTTTTGGAACGAGTGAGAGGGCTTTTGGGTTAGTTGAGGTAAGGATTGTCGGGATGATTTATCCATAAGGCATACTCGTCGCCTAACGACAATACTAAATTTTTCCAGAGCGATTTGGGTGATTTTGTCCAAACATGGCTCAAATCAGCAGGTTTTACCACCCACGAATGTTCCTTCAGTTCACGATCGAGCTGTTTTGGACTCCAGCCCGAATAACCGACAAAAAACCTGATTTCGGTAGGTAAAAGCTTTCCCGAATTCAGGGAATCCTTAACAACATCAATATTTCCACCCCACCACAGCCCTTCGATCACCGGCACACTGCCTTCTATTGCATTGCCTGCCCTGTGCAGATAATACAGGTTATCCATCATCACCGGTCCGCCGAGGAAAACGGCAGAATCAAGCGCGCCAAATTCGGAGGTTACTTCATGTAATTTCACACCCGACGGCTTATTTACCACAAAACCAAATGAACCTTCGGCATTATGGTCAACCAGCAAAACTACCGAATGGCCGAAAAAGCCGTCGTGCAGCGAAGGTTCGCTGATAAGGATTTTACCCCGCGATGGCAGTTCGGTGCTTTTATTCATGGCATGAGTATCGTGGTGCAAAATTACTCAATAGAATACAACCCGGCGATCAATCTGTATTAAAACGGCAATTTGTAATTTGTATTATAGTAATTTTGAATGCTGCAACACTTAAACACTGCCAAAGTTGCCGCATTCCGGATAATGCAAAAAAAATCTGAAGGACAGCAAAAATTTGATCAATTCCGACACGAATTCGATTACTTCGAATACGTTGGCTATCAAGCCGGTATTGTGGACAGCGGCATCAGGGTTATCTACAACTTTAACCTTGCCGGGAAATATTCCTTTCATCCAACTTTCAATATACCTGCGAGGAAGTTTTACACAAAACCGTTTGATGCTGCGCTGCTCAATGCGCCTGAGATGCAGTACCTGCTGTTCAATATCGGCATGATCGAACTCATCAGTTACTGGAAGGCTGCATGTCCAAAAAAAGTGATCGTAAAGAATCAATCGCTTAACCCTCAACAGATTGCATGGTGGAAGAAAGTGTACTACAATGGATTGGGAGAGTTTTTTTATACCAATGAGATCAGCTGCACACTAGAAGATTTCATGGAAATAGAATCACAAGGGCCTGTGGCAGAAAAGTTTGAACTCAAACCTTCGGGTGATGTCATTGTACCGGTTGGCGGCGGCAAAGATTCTATTGTTACACTCGAGATGCTTCGCAACGAATTCCGTGTCAGGCCCTTTATCATGAATCCAAGGGGAGCGACCCTCGAAACCGTATTTACTGCCAGGTTCGGCAGGCACGAAATCATCGAAGTAAACCGCAGCATTGACCTTGAGCTCCTTCGACTCAACGAGCAGGGTTTCTTAAACGGCCATACGCCCTTCTCAGCTATGCTTGCCTTTTATTCACTGCTGGTTTCGTGGCTCAGCGGCATTGGCAACATTGCCCTGAGCAATGAATCAAGCGCCAACGAATCTACTGTTGCCGGAAGCACCGTTAACCACCAGTATTCAAAATCATTTGAATTTGAAAAAGACTTCAGAGAATATGTAAGCGATTGGTTATCTGACGGTTTCAACTATTTCAGTTTCCTGCGGCCTCTCAATGAGTTGCAGATTGCCGGTCTGTTTGCCGATCATGTAAGATATTATCCGGTATTTAAAAGTTGTAATGTAGGCAGCAAAACCGATGTATGGTGCGGTAACTGCGCCAAATGCCTGTTTGCATGGATCATCCTCAGCCCCTTTATTCCGCTCGACGAATTGATTCACATATTTGGCAAAAACCTTTACGAAGACGCGTCACTGATCGGATACCTGAAACAATTAACCGGTATTGATGATGTAAAGCCGTTTGAGTGCGTAGGAACCATTGACGAAGTAAATGCAGCACTGGTCATGTTCATTCGAAGGCAACAAGGCAAATGGGCGTTGCTGACCGATTATTACAGCAATACAGTTAAATACAACGAGTATAGGAATTTTGATACGGATGTGTTGCTGAAAAGCATTAACACTGAACATTTCCTGCAACCCGGATTTATGGAAATCATGCAACAGCGTTTATCATGCAAGATCTGGTAAGAAGCAGGTTTGAAGGAAAAAGTATCGTCATTGCCGGTTTTGGCCGCGAAGGACGATCAACATACAGGTTCCTGCGCAAATTTTTCCCTGAGCAGGAGTTGCTGATTGCCGATCGCAACACCGGAATTATACATGATGTTGAATTACAGAATGATACCAGAGTTAAGATCGTTACCGGTGAAAACTATCTGAAAGAGATCGGAGATTCTGATGTTATCTTTAAAACACCCGGTATTCCTTCGTTTGCACTGCCGGCCGACATGGATCGGCAGAAAATTACTTCGCAAACCGACCTGTTTCTGCAACTTTTCGGCAGGCAGGCTATTGGAATAACGGGCACCAAAGGCAAAAGCACAACCTCAAGCCTAATCTATCACATAATTGACTCTGCCGGACAAAAAGCCATATTAGCCGGCAATATCGGCACTCCGCTACTTGATACCGTAGCCGCAATTACACCCGAAACACTTGTGGTAATGGAGTTATCTTCGCACCAGCTCGAATACCTTTCAAACTCGCCCCATATCGCAATTCTGCTTAACATTTTTCAGGAGCATCTCGATCATTATGAAAGTTACGAAGATTATCAAAGAGCCAAATTCAACATTGCGAAGTGCCAGAAAGCAGGGGACTATTTCATATATAACCGCGAAAGCGAACTGATAACCAAGCATTTAACCCTATGCAACAATTGTAATCATACTGCACTTCCCTACTCGCTAGCGGAATTTCACGGTGATGGTATTCACTACCGCGGCAAGAAGGTTTTTCTCACTATTAACGGCAAAGAGCAGCTAATATATGACAACAGTGTCGGGAATAACCTGAGGGGCGATCATAATCTTTTGAATATTGCTGCGGCATCAGCTGCCTGCATTCTTGCCGGCATCCCGGAGCCGGTGGTAACCAATGCCGTGCGCACATTCAACAGCCTGGAACACAGGATTGAATTTGCAGGTACCTATCATGATGTTGAATTTTACAACGACTCCATCGCAACCATTCCCGAAGCGACCATCGAAGCGTTAAAGACGCTCAGGAATGTGAACACGCTCATACTAGGCGGCTTCGACAGGGGTATTGATTACACCAAAATCTATGATTACCTGTCACATTCGCAGGTTCAGAACATAATTTTTGTGGGAGAAGCCGGACTGCGCATGAAAAACGAAGCAGAACAGGCCGGTATTACAGGCAAATCGATGTTTATCGCCTCCGATTATTCAGATGTGGTGGATATTGCCTTCAGGCATACCCGGAAACACTCAATATGCCTGTTGTCGCCTGCTGCTGCCAGTTACGACATGTTCAGAAATTTTGAAGAGCGCGGCAGAACATTCAAGAAACTTGTGAGAGGATACAGAGCATAAAAAAAAAAAACCGGCCATTGCCGGTTTTTTTAACTTCTTAATCATAAGTGAGTTACGGTTATTCGGCGCCTTCGGCAGGAGCATCTTTAGCCTTTTTTGGTGATGCTTTTTTGGTAACTTTCTTCTCGGCTTCAGGTTCGGCCGGCACCGGAGTTTCTGCCTTTTTGGGCTTTGCTTTTGCCGGCTTTTCAACCGGGGTTGCAACAACCTCCGGTTTCACAACTTCTTCAGCTACAGCTGCTTTCTTAACTTTTTCAACTTTCTCCTTCATAGGGGCTTCCTGCTTAGCTGCAACGAATGTCGTCTTTTTTGGACGCCTGCGTTTACCAAACGTACCAATATGAATTTTACCGCGGCGCGATTTTTTATCTCCTTTTCCCATAGTAAAATGAATTAATTATCAGGTTTGTAAAGGTATGAAATTGTTTGTTTACTTATCTTATTTTGCATTTTTTTCAATCAGCTCAAAAAACTTCTTTTCGATAAGACTGCTGTCCCTGATCGAATATCGCATCCAATCAAGCTGTACATCAACTCTTTCCTCTTCGGTCAGATGCCATCCAATCGATGAATGTCGCATCTTTTCCGACAGGTGAAAAAGGCTTAATGCTGCCGATACCGATATATTAAAACTTTCGGTAAATCCGTACATCGGAATTTTCACAAATTCATCGGCAAGGTTTTTTGCCACAGTTGACAGTCCTTCTTTCTCCGTACCGAACACAAGGGCAAACTTCCCCGCCTCAATATCAAAATCGGTGAGCAAAGTATCGTTGGCATAAGGCGTTGTGGCAACAATCCGGTATCCTTCCTGCTTAAGCATCTCTAAACACCCGGTGGTATTATCGCTGCCCGTGTTGTACCTCTTTATTGAGAGCCAGTTTGATGAGCCAAGGGCAACATCCGGGTTGAGATTATACTCATACCGGTTTTCGATAATGTGCACATCCTGAATACCGAAACAATCGCAGGTACGCAGCACCGCACTGGCGTTATGAGGCTGGTAAATATCTTCGAGCACAACGGTGATATATCGGGTACGGTGCTTGATGATTCTATCGAATAATCTATTGCGGTCATCCGTCATGAAGCCTGATAAATAGGCGGCCAATGCTTTTTTAATATCGAGGCTGGCAGCGCTGTTACTCATAATCGTCGTAACCTGAATTCTTCTCGACGGTTTTTGTAAACCATTGCTGCAATGTCACCGATTTGCAGAGGTCAGGAGTATAAAACTCATAATCGGGAATGTTTTTCTCTTCGATTAGATTGACCTGCCACTCGTTTGTGCCGAACTGCGAATACATAATGCGGCGCAATGGATAACCTGTGGAAAGCAGTGCACGATATGGCTCAGCTGTCATAAGTTTGAGGTCGCCTTCGCGCAGCGACAAGGCTGCCATAAATTCAAAATACTTGTCCCACGAAAAATCAGGTTCAACCTTAATTCCCGGGGCAATCCACACTTCCTCCACCCTCAGGCCATTGAGTGAAACCGCATACTTATCGGTTTCGAAGTTTCCAATTTTAAAATCGATTTTAGTATCGTTTATCGTCACTGAATCAGCTGATTGCGCAGGTACGGTTCCGTGCATCTTCACCCTCTGCATGTATTGTTCGCGCCATGTTGCCCGTTGCTCTTCAGGAACGCTTTCCATCAATTCGTCAAGCCGCTGTTTCATCAACGACCTTTTATAATCCAGGTAGGCTCCGAGTGTGGTTTTGCAATATGTAAGTCTATCGATATTGATAAGAATGAGTCCGTTGGTTTTCAAATCGAATATGTAGATATAATCATGCATTTCGTATTTAACTTTATTATTTTCGATAAAAAAACGCTGTGGCATAACCCTACCGTCAATGTCAATATACTGCCCTGTCAGTACCCATCCGGCAAATGCCCGTTCGGTTAAGCCAGGGAGTATAAAAAAGGCTGCGAGCAACAAAATGAGTTTGCCCAGTTTTTTAAGTCTTGAATTCTTTGAGAATAAAAGCATTTCAGGAAATGTTAGGAACGGAGTGTAAAGTGTTGGTAAAAAAACGGATTTGGTTTTCCTGATTCGTGAAAAAAGCCTACTTTTGCGCCTCAAAATTAAAAAATTATGGCAAAAAAGAGTGATAACACCGAGGAAACCATTCATGTAGTTGAGGATGCACTGAGCAAATCGGAACAATTTATTGAAAAGAACCAGAAAATAATCACCATTGTGATTGGAGCGCTTATCGTTATTGCGCTTGCCATTTTCGCTTACCGCACACTTTACCTTGCTCCCCGTGAAAAAGAATCGCAGGCTCAGATGTTTGCGGCACAAAAATACTTTGAACAGGATTCGCTTGCCAAAGCACTCAACGGCGATGGCAATAACCCGGGATTTCTTGATATTATTGATGATTTCGGTGGCACCAAAGCTTCAAACCTTTCAAAATACTATGCAGGAATTATCTATCTGAAACAGGGCAAATACGAAGATGCTATCAATTATCTCAAGAAATTCAAAAGCGACGACGAGTTTGTAGGTTCGATGGCACTTGGAGGAATTGCCGATGCATATATGGAACTCGGAGAAAAAGACAATGCACTGGATTACTACCTGAAAGCCGCCAATAACAAGGATAACGAACTTACAACTCCTTTGTACCTGATGCGTGCTGCGTGGACATATGAAGAACTTGGCAAGTTTGATAAAGCAGTTGAACTTTATAAAAAAATACAAACCGGTTATTACAGAAGTAACGAAGCCCGCGACATAGAGAAATACATTGAACGCGCTTCGGCACAGGTGAAGAAATAATTTTCAGATTACTTTTCCGGACAAAATACCTGGATTCGCATTCAGGTATTTTTTATTTTAGCTGATCGCAACACTAATGGGTAATATAATTCGCATTGTTTATATGGGCACGCCGCAATTCGCCGTTGCGCCCCTTAAAGCCATACTTGAAAAAGGATATGAAGTGGCTGCAGTGGTTACTTCACCCGATAAGCCTGCCGGGCGTGGCCTCAAAATGCATCAATCACCGGTTAAAGAGTTTGCCCTGGCTCACCAATTGCCGGTTATACAGCCTGTGAGCCTCAAAGATCCTGCGTTTATTGAAGATCTTAAAAGCTATCAGGCGACATTACAGATCGTCGTCGCCTTTCGCATGCTGCCGGAGATAGTTTGGCAGATGCCTGTTCTCGGCACTTTCAACCTGCATGCTTCGCTGCTGCCTCAATATCGTGGCGCTGCCCCTATAAACCACGCCATTATTAACGGTGAAACCGAAACAGGTCTCACCACTTTTATGCTCAGGCATGAAATTGACACCGGGGGCATATTGTTTTCGGAAAAACATACGATATTTCCGGATGATACAGCCGGCGATCTTCACGACAGGCTGATGGAGGCCGGCGCCAGGCTTGTTGTGTGCACCATCCAGGCAATTGAAGAGGGAAACATCAGGCCAACTGACCAGCCGGATGACAAAGAAACAGGCTTGATGCTCAAGCCCGCACCTAAGATTCACAAAGAGGACTGCCATATTAACTGGAATAAACAGGCAACCGTAATACGTAACCTCGTAAGGGGACTTTCGCCGGTTCCCGGAGCTTTCACAATGATAAAGCCTTTAACAGGAGAGCCTCTCCTGTTGAAAATTTTTTCTGCTCATATTGAACCCTTTGAAAAACACTCAGAAACAGGAACCATTGACACTGATTCGGTAAAAAACATTCGCATAGCCTCTGCCGATGGTTGGATAGTTGCTGATGATCTGCAATTGCAAGGCAAAAAACGCATGAAAACAGAGGAATTACTCAGGGGTTTCAGGATTGACAACAGCTGGAAAACCTGCGATTTTACTGAATAAACTGAGTGAGTACAGGCACAAAGCAGCGCAAAATAAGGGTATTTATTAACAAACATGTTAGTTTATCAACAAATTCAAGGGTTTCACGAAACAAAATATACAAAACGCTTGTTTTTAGTATATCTTTGTTAGTACTAAAAGTTTAATCCAATTATTCATTAAAACCTCTGAAAGATGAACAAAGCAGAATTAATCGAAGCAATGGCCGGAGAAGCCGGAATGACCAAAGCCGATGCAAAAAGGGCATTGGATGCTTTTCTTGCTGCAACAAACAAGGCCCTGAAAAAAGGTGACAGGGTAGCACTCGTTGGATTCGGTTCTTTCTCGGTAGCAAAACGTGCTGCCCGCAAAGGACGCAATCCTCAGACAGGTAAAGAAATCAAGATCGCTGCTAAGAAAGTTGTGAAATTCAAAGCTGGCGCTGATCTTGCCAAAACGATCAAATAATTATTTTTTTTGACCGGAAAAAGAGGCTGTCTCCCAAGGGGCGGCCTCTTTTTTTAATTACAGAAAACCACACCGACTATCAGCCTGTTTCAATTCGATTACCTTTGTACTAAATTAACTCATGTGTTATGAACTTTAAAATAATATTACTCGCATCGTGCCTCGTGCTCTCCCAGGCGGTTATTACAGCCGGCCCTGTCAAAGAAGTTAAAAGCAAAGGTAAAGCCCCTAAAAACATCATCCTGATGATTGGCGACGGAATGGGGACCGCACAATTGTATGCCGGTATCACTGCCCTGCGCGACAATACCAACATTGAGCGGTGTCCTGTTTCAGGATTTGTTAAAACCTTATCTGCTGACGATTATATTACCGATTCGGCTGCCGGAGCTACCGCTTATGCAACCGGTTATAAAACCAACAACGGTTACCTCAGCGTAACTCCCGATGGCATTGCAAAAGAAACCATCCTCGAAATGGCCGAAAAAAAAGGCCTGTCAACAGGAATGGTCACAACTTGCGCCATTACACATGCCACCCCTGCCGCATTTGTCTCGCATGTTAACAGCCGTGGCAGTTACGAAGATATTGCCGCTCAATTCCTTAAAACCGATATCGATGTTTTTATTGGCGGAGGATGGAGCCATTTTACCAAAAGAGCCGATGGGCGCAACCTGGCCGACAGCCTGCTGAAACATAATTATGTTGTGGCGCGAACTATGGATGAAGTAATGAATGCAGGCTCGGGAAAACTTGCCGGATTGCTTGCCGACGAACACCCGGCACGGTTCTCAGCAGGCAGGGGCGATATGCTTCCAAAGTCAACAGCAAAAGCACTCGAAATACTATCGGCAAATAAGAAAGGTTTCTTTCTGATGGTCGAAGGTTCGCAAATTGATTGGGGCGGCCATGGCAACGACCTTAATTATGTCGTTGAAGAGGTGGTCGATTTCGATCATGCCATTGGCAAAGCAATTGATTTTGCTGCTAAAGACGGCGAAACACTCGTTATCATCACTGCCGATCACGAAACAGGCGGCATGGCAATTACAGGCGGCGATATGAAACAGGGTAAAGTAGAAGCGCGGTTTACCTATGGCGACCATTCGGCTGTTATGGTTCCGCTGTTTGCATTCGGGCCGGGAGCCGAAAAATTCTCGGGATTGCAGGACAACACCGACGTATTTAAGAAATGTGTTGAATTGCAGCATCTTAACTCAAAGTAACTTTCAATTACACGATACTTCCTGCCTGAAACATGAAACTATTGGTAGTATCAGCGACTAGGATCGAGGTTGAGGAGTTTGTTCGCAGCTTAGGCCAGCCCATATCTCACAGCCATAACCATATCCGTTTCGGCGGAAGTAACCTTGATACAGAAATCATTATCACCGGTGTGGGTATGGTAGCCACCAGCTATCAACTGGGAAGACTGTTTGCTGTAAATCACTACGACCTTGCCATTAACGCTGGCATCTGCGGCAGTTTTGAACGTAGTCTGGCGATTGGGCGGGTGGTTCAGGTTGTTGCTGATTCCTTTGGCGATTTGGGCGCCGAGGATAACGATAAATGGATACCGGTATCGGAACTTGTAGCAGCACAAAAAACCGGTGATCAGGAAATAATTGCTGACGCCGGGCAATATAATGATTTGGTTACCAGCCTGCTGCCTGTAAAAGGAGTTACCGTTAATACAGTTCATGGTAACACCGCAAGTATTGAACGGTTCCGCATGCATACCGACGCCGGAACAGAGACAATGGAAGGAGCGGCATTCATGTATGCATGTAAGATAGCCGGCCTGAAGTTCATGCAGATAAGAAGCATATCGAACTATGTTGAGCCGCGCGACACTTCTAAATGGAATATTTCACTGGCCATCAGTAATTTAAATAACGAATTACAAAAAATCCATACAACATTGAAAACACATGCCGTCTGAACGATTCCATCTGACTGCCAGTAATTTGAAACTTGAAACTTCAAACATTAAACACCCCAATGCAGCTGACCCTTGGTTTTTCACCCTGCCCGAACGATACCTTCATTTTCGATGCACTGGTGCACCAAAAAGTTGATGCCGAGGGACTTACATTCAATTATTTACTTGCCGATGTCGAAGAACTTAACCAAAAAGCATTTAATAGTGAATTGGATGTCACCAAAGTAAGCTTCAACGCTTTTTTGTCGCTTACCAATCGCTATCAGTTACTTGATGCCGGTTCGGCTCTTGGTTACGGCGCCGGCCCTCTCGTTATTAGCAAACATGAACTAAAGCTCTCCGATCTCCCGGAATGCAGTATTGCAATACCCGGATTCAATACAACCGCAAACCTGTTGCTCTCTATTGCAATTCCCGAAGCAAAAAACAGAACGGCTATCCTCTTCTCATCCATTGAGCAGGCAGTAGCGGATGGAAAATTCGATGCAGGGCTTATTATTCACGAAAGCCGGTTTACCTACGAACAGAAAGGACTCAGAAAAATCGCTGACCTGGGAGAATTCTGGGAAAGCATTACCGGAAGCCCAATACCTCTCGGCGGAATAGTGGCAAGGCGTGAATTTCATCCTGATATACATGCCAAACTTAACAGAGCTATACGTCGCAGTATCGAGTATGCATTTGCGCATCATGATGAACCAAGCGACTTTGTGCGATGCAATGCCCGTGAGATGAACGATGAAGTTATGAAGAAACATATCAGCCTCTATGTCAACGATTTTTCGTTGTCGCTGGGCACACGGGGGCGCAAGGCAGTAGATACTCTTTTTGAAATGGCTATAAAATGCGGTGTGATCAGTAGTATTCCTGATTCGATTTATGCATAATTTCATTGCTTAATCGTTACTTTTACACCCTGATTACGATAAGTGAAAAACAAATCACCTTTCATTTTACTGATTTTAATGTCGGCACTTTTGCGGCCCGGCCTTGCTTTTACACAAATTGAAAAAGGAGGAATGCCGCGCGGATTGCAGTATAAAAGTGTGCTGGCAGGGACCACAGTAATAGAAGTTGCTCCACCCAATACTGATTCTATTGCAGCCGAAGACTACCAAGCTGCAATGCTCGGAAAGCCATACCGGATGGGGGTTGTGATGCCCGTTGATCTTTCGTTTAATAATATTAGCGAATGGATGAAGGTACCAGGTGGAAATATTAAAAGATTGCATCTTAAAAGCAGTGGCGCCAAGGCAGTTGCGATTTATTATGACCGGTTCCGGTTACCAGCAGGTTGCGATTTTTTCGTGTATTCGCTTGACGGAAAGCAGGTTGCAGGTGCATTTACTGCAGAGAGTAACCAGGCTGAAAAGGAATTTGCCACAAGGCTTATCCTGGGGGATGAACTTGTCCTCGAATATTTTCAGCCTGCCGGAGTGACTGAAGAACCGGAAATTGTGATTTCGGGCTTACTATATGCCTACCGGTCGGTGACCGATAAACCGGAAAAAAATGGTAACGATTTTGGCGGAGCAGGTAGCTGTGAGGTAAACGTGAACTGCCCCGAAGGCGACGGCTGGAGAGACCAGAAACAAAGCGTTGCCCGTATCCTAGCCAGGGTGGGCAACAGTTCATTCTGGTGCACCGGTTCGTTACTCAACAATACCAGGCAGGACTTTTCGCCCCTGCTATTAACCGCAGGACATTGCGCCCTCAACGAATATAATGCTAAGGTAGCTACGGCCGGCGACCTCAACCAGTGGATTTTCTACTTTAATTATGAGGCTGAAAGCTGCGAAGATCCAGCATCGGAACCAGCCAGGAAAACGCTTGTAGGGGCGCAAAAACTTGCCTCCTGCAACCTTTACAGCGGGCTTTTGTCGTCCGACTTCTTCCTTGTATTGCTCAACAACGGCGTGCCTGCCGGTTACAATGCTTTTTATAACGGCTGGAGTAATGAGGACATCCCATCCGCTTCAGGTGTGTGCATACATCATCCGCAGGGCGACATTAAAAAAATTTCAACGTACAACAGAACGCTCATCTCTGCATCATGGGAATCCACCCCCGGCACGCATTGGGAAACCTACTGGACACAAACAGCCAGCGGATTTGGCGTTACCGAAGGCGGCTCATCCGGATCACCACTCTATAATGCTCAAGGACAGTTAGTTGGCACACTTACCGGCGGTGGTTCCTATTGTTCGTCGCCTGAGCTGAGTGACTTCTTCGGAAAAATTGCCTATTCATGGCAATCGGTTGGAACTGCCGACAGTATGAGACTGAAACCATGGCTTGATCCGATTGGCAGCAACGTAACAAAAATGAGCGGTTCGTATAACTCGGCACTTCCCATTGCACGCTTCAATGCCGACACCACTACGATTCCCATCGGATCATCCATTTCATTTTATGATATGTCGGTTAATAATCCATCAGGCTGGCACTGGTATTTCGAAGGCGGAATACCGTCAGAATCGGATCAGCAAAATCCGCCTACCATAAGCTATATCACCTACGGAACCTATACTGTAAAACTGGTTGTTACCAATGCATTCGGCACCGATTCGCTCGTGAAGGAAAATTATCTCACGGTGAGTGCTTCTGCATTTCCGAATCCCACCACCGGCAACCTGACACTGCTCCTCGGTCCCGGACAGCATCCCGGATTGCAGGTCACCGTGTTAAACCTTACCGGTCAACAAGTTGCAACGACCGATTACGGAAATAATTCAGCATCATCAATAAACCTCGACATCAGTGCCTTACCGGCAGGATTGTACATGATTTCAATACGGACTGACAATTCGCATCAAGTACAGAAAATTCTTAAACGCTGACGTCAACAAAACACTGATTAGTGTTGTTACTACCGCATGATCGAATTAATTGAAAAAGCCAACATATCCTCTTCACTGCGCCTGATTGCCCTGAAAGTGGTTGAAGGAAGCCGTATAAGCAAAGCAGAAGCCATTGAACTTTACAACGAATCAGAGCTTGGCTTTATTGGCGCTTTGGCCGACCATGTAAGGAAACGGCTGAACGGTACCCTTGTTTATTACAACCGCAATATCCACATAGAACCTACCAATATCTGCGTTTACGACTGCAATTTCTGTTCGTATTCGCATCACAGCAGCAGCACCTCATGGGAATTTTCTCTGGACGAAATGGCCGCCAAGGTGCGTGAAATGGGAAACGAAATCACTGAGGTTCATATAGTTGGCGCAGTTCATCCTGCCCGCGATATTCATTACTATGGTGAACTGATAGCCCGTGTGCGAGCTGAAAAGCCCGAAGTTCACATCAAAGCCTTTACCGTAATCGAAATTGAATACATGGCACAGCGGGCAGGCATGAGCATTGAAGAAGGGCTCAGATACCTGAAAGTAAAAGGCCTTGATTCGATTCCCGGAGGCGGCGCCGAGATATTCAACGAAGCCATCAGGGAAAAAATCTGCGGTAAGAAATCTACTGCCAAAGCCTGGCTCGAAGTGCACGAAACAGCCCACCGGCTGGGCATTCCATCAAATGCCACCATACTCTACGGACATATAGAAACCATCGAAGACCGCATTGACCATCTTGACAGGTTGCGGAATCTTCAGGATCAAACCGGCGGTTTCAATGCATTTATACCTCTCAAGTACAGGAACAAGAACAATGAAATGTCGTGGATTGAAGAGGCATCTGTAACCGAGGATATGAGGAACTTTGCTATCTCAAGGATTTATCTCGATAATTTTCCTCACATCAAAGCATACTGGCCGATGATTGGCAAACATATGGCTGCCCTGGCACTTTCGTTCGGGGTTGATGACCTCGACGGCACCATTAACGATTCAACGAAAATTTATTCAATGGCCGGGGCCGACGACCAAAGCCCGTCAATGAGCGTCGAAGAAATCAGGGCAATGTGCTTAAGGTCAGGACGTTCGGCTGTTGAAAGAGATTCACTGTATAATATTATCTCAGTTTAAAGATTCAGGTAGATTAAAATTCCCGACTTGCAGGAAACCTTTTACATTTTATATTGTTAAAGATTACTGCGTTCAGTTTCGCATCGGATTTTTTTCCATTTGCTCTTCACGTGAATGAAAAATACCCGAAAAAAAGGATTCAGGAAGCTGGGTTTACGAGTTATATTTGCATGTCTAAATCAATAATTAACCAAAAACAATCAATCATGAAAATCAGAAATTTAATGATGGCTATCCTTTTATTTGGAAGCCTTTCTGCAATCAATGCACAGCCAATTGAAAAAGGCGACAAAGTACTAAATCTTGGGATTGGCTTAGGATCAACCCTATACACAGGGTCGTACTACAAAAACACCATGCCTCCTGTTTCAGTGTCTCTCGAAGTCGTGGTGAAAGATGATTTATTTGATGACAAAGGTGCTATTGGTATAGGCGGATATGCCGGATTTGCCGGAACCAAATATGATTATATGGGTTGGGGATATAAATACTCAAATATCATTATCGGCCCGCGCGGGTACCTGCATTACAACTTCCTTGATAAACTTGATACATATACCGGCCTGCTGATTGGTTACAACATTGTGAAAGCTACTGAATTTGGCACTGCAACCGGTTGGTCGTATGACGCATCTTCCAGCCGCCCTATCTGGGCATGGTTTGCCGGCGGACGCTACTTCTTCAATGACAATTTTGCCGGAATGGTTGAACTTGGCTATGGGATTGCCTACCTTAACGTTGGTGTAGCGCTTAAGTTCTAACCACTCAATAAAAAGTTGTTTAATCGGGGTGCGGGCAATTACCACACCCCGATTTATTTATATGCTGACTAAAGCGTTCCAACCTGATTTGGTGCTACCTTTGCCTGAATCACCTCACTCAAACCTGAACCTGAACTTCAGCAACTAATATGCCTTTGTTACAGATGAAAATCCTGATGGTTTGCACGGGAAACATATGCCGGTCGCCGATGGCCGAAGGCCTGATGAATAAAAAGATACAAGATTACGGCTTACCCGCATCTGTTGATTCGTGCGGATTTGAATCGTTCCACCTGGGTGATAATCCCGATTACAGGGCTATCAGAATCATGAAGAAAAACGGAATCGATATTTCGGGACACATTATGAGGCTTTTCAGGCAGGAGGATTTCGACGAATTCGATTTGATCTATGTGATGGACCAAACCCATTACCGGAATGTGATGCGCTATGCCCGTGATGATTCCGACCGGCAAAAAGTCGATTACATTATGAACGCTGCTGATCACGGGTCAAACAGCATTATCCCCGACCCTTATTACGGCGACGAAAGTGATTTTCATTTCACCTATAAGCTGCTCGACCGGGCTACTGAAGCCATTGCCCTCAACCTCACTAAAAAAAGATAACGTGTCGTCAACTCTCCTCGCACCTGCAAAAGAAGATATCCTGGCTGCCGCCGAACGGATCGAACCTTATATCCATCGCACCCCGGTGATCACATGCCGGTCAATTGACCAGGTTTGTGGCGCCGAAATATTTTTTAAGTGCGAGAATCTTCAGAAAGCAGGCGCTTTCAAAGCCCGCGGCGCGACCAATGCCGTGATGAGCCTTCCGGCCGATGATATGAAACGCGGTGTCGCCACGCACTCGTCAGGCAATCATGCAGCAGCGCTTTCGATGGCGGCGCGCAACCGCGGAATAACGGCCTTCATTGTAATGCCGGGCAATTCGTCGAAAGTGAAAATTGCGGCGGTACAATCATATGGCGGCCAGATCACCTTTTGCGAACCTACACTTGCCGCCCGCGAAGAAACACTGAACCAGGTTTTGTCACAGACCTTTGCCACTGAAATTCATCCATACAACGACCTGCGCATCATTGCCGGACAGGCTACTGCGGCGCTTGAACTTATTGAGGATACCGGCAGGCTTGACTATATTTTTGCACCGGTTGGCGGCGGCGGGCTGCTAAGTGGCACATCACTGTCGGCATACTATTTTTCGCCGGGCACCAAGGTGATTGCCGGCGAACCTGCCGGCGCCGATGATGCCTACCAGTCGTTTTACAAAGGCGAATTTGTAGCTTCGGTGAATCCCGATACCATTGCCGACGGGCTCCGCACTTCGCTGGGGTCGCTCACGTTCCCGATCATAAAGAAGTATGTAACAGATATCCACACGGTTAGTGATTTCAACATTGCCGAAGCCATGAAAATGGTGTGGGAACGCATGAAACTCATCATTGAACCATCGGCAGCCACCCCGCTGGCAGCGCTCCTCAAAAACAAAGCCCGCTATTCGGGCAAACGGATCGGTATCATCCTCTCGGGAGGAAATGTGGATTTATCAAAATTACCCTGGCAGTAAAATGGCGGAGCAAGTTTCAAAAGGCAACCTTTACCTCCTCCCTTCTGCCCTGGGTGATGTTACCGTGGATGATTGCCTTCCGCCTCTCAACAGCCATATTCTGAATACATTAGATCACTTCATCGTTGAAGAACTCAGGTCTGCAAGGCGTTTTCTGAAAAAAGCGGGTTACACCGGAAAAATTGACGATGTAACTTTTTACCTCCTCAACGAACACACTGCTGATACTGAATTGAGCAGCTTCCTCAAACCGGCTACTGATGGTCAAAGCATTGGACTGATGAGTGAAGCCGGTTTACCCTGCATTGCCGATCCGGGACATAAAATTGTGGTGCTGGCTCATCGCAATGACATCAGGGTGGTACCACTCACGGGACCGTCGTCGCTCATGCTGGCTTTGATGGCCTCTGGGTTCAACGGGCAGCAGTTCACCTTCCATGGTTATCTGCCTGTGAAGCCGCATGAGCGTGCACAAGCGCTGAAGAAACTGGAAAAAGAAGCCCGGCTTACCGGTTATTCACAGATTTTTATCGAAACGCCCTACCGCAACCTCTCCATGTTCGAATCCGTTGTGGCAGCTTGTGCGCCTGAAACTAAGCTTTGCATCGCCGCAAATCTCACCTTATCTGACGAATTCATTGCCACAATGCAGTTAAGCCAGTGGAAAAAGAAAGTTCCTGAAATTCAGAAAAAACCGGCAGTTTTTATCATTGGTAGCTGATACCACATTCTAAAAGCTGTTGATTCCTTGAGCATGTTATTATTTATTTGAATTTCTGTTGAATTCGGGGATTGATTTGCTATCTTTGTTCATAGTCAATGTTTTTAACAATCAGGATTTAATCTTTATTATTATGAAATGTAAAGTATTCCTTTCCGGCTTATTCATTTTAATTTTCCTCAATTCGTCGGTTTTAGCCACGAAGCATTTTGTGATGAATGGTGATGACAGCGGAATTTATTCCCTTAGAAATAAAATAGAACTCGCAAATCCGGGTGACACTATTTATTTTGCTCCTGGTGTTGATAGGATTACACTGACATCAAGTGAATTACTAATTCAGAAATCTTTATACATTAAAGGAAATATTAATAAGACAGTTATTCAACGAAGTTCAGATGATGGAACACCTTCTTTTAGAATTTTTCATTTCATAAATAGTGGAGAAGTGCATCTTGTAAACCTTGATATATATAATGGTTTGGCTCCTCTAGCCGCAGGATATTATCCTCAACATGGTGGTGGAATCTGTATTAACGATACGAATAGCCACATTTATATTAAAAACTGCTTAGTACATTATAATTCTGCTGCTTCTGGAATTGATAATTTCATGGGACCAAGCGGCTATGCGGGTGGATGTGGCGGTGGAATTTATAATGCCGGTTTTCTGCACATTCAGAACTCAAAGATTTGTAACAATAAAGGCGGTAGTGGCGGTTCACATTCTTTACCAAAAAATGATGCACCATTCGATTGCTTTTCTTATAGTGGTGGTAGTGGTGGTGCGATATTCAGCACTCATGAATTGGTAATGCTCGATTGTTATCTTTATGACAATATGGCTGGCACCGGTGGAATTTGTTACGACTTTTATGGTCCTAATCCTTCCAACGGAGGGCATGGCGGTGCAGTCTATGTTTCTTCCGGAAATGCCATAATTTCAAACTGCCTAATTTATAATAACAAATCTGGCTATGCTTATAATTCCGGAACCGGAACCAATCTCCCGATTTATTGTGCAAATACCGGTAGTGGAGCTGGAATATTGAACAACAGCAATCTATTCATTGTAAACTCAACCATTATTGATAATTCTGTTCCTTTTTCTGCTTATAACTACTATGGCGACATACATTATTGCAATGGACGCGGCCCGGGAATTTATGGTACTGCAATAAGTACAACCTTAATAAGAAACTGCATTCTCTTTCGTAATTCCTTCCTTCAAGAAACTCAGCACTTCAACGATATTTTTGCTATTGATTCATTGACAATGCAATTACAGAATTCTCTTGCAGGAGTCATAAATTGGCATGATACTTCCACAAATAACTTCATCAACGTAAACCCTTCATTCATCGATTCATCCGACTATCACCTCGCTTTCAATAGCCCATGCATCAATGCCGGTGATCCCGATACGACCGGTTTACCAATGTACGATCTTGAAGGGAATTTCCGTGTCATTGAAAACCGCGTGGATATGGGTGCTTATGAATTTCAGGGATTTTCTACTGATGGTTCTGCTTATGTACCTGAAAATATTTTAATCTTCCCTAATCCATTCCATGACAGATTCACGATATTTATTCCGGAAAATCTGAGGAGCGAAGTTACACATGTTGCCGTTCATACACTTACGGGCCGGATTGTGTTTGAGACGCCCTTTAATAACCGGAATGCTGATCAGGAAATTGAACTGCCATCGTCACTTCCAAAAGGAATTTACCTTTTAGTCATCAGAAATACCAAAGCCTGCACAATTCAAAAAATCATAAAACTCTAATTCTTAAAGAGATGCGCATCCTTGTCACCGGAAGCAACGGGCAGCTTGGCAGCGAAATCCGCCAGTTAGCTCCCTCCTACCCCGATTACAGTTTCATCTTTACCGATGTTGCCGAACTGGATATCACCGAATCCGGTGCCGTAAAGGGTTTCCTTGCGGAAAATCCTGTGGATGTGATCATCAACTGCGCAGCGTACACTGCCGTTGACAAAGCCGAAACCGAACGCACGCTCGCTTACAGAATCAATGTGGATGGCCCCGAAAATCTTGCCAATGCAGCATTGAAGAAAAACATTCTGCTGGTACACATCTCCTCTGATTATGTGTTCGAAGGCACCCATTCAAAACCTGCTTCGGAGTTGGACCCGGTGAAACCCACGGGCTTTTATGGCGCCACCAAACTGTTTGGCGAAAAGGCCGTTCGAAACAGCGGCGCCAGGGCCATCATCTTCAGGGCTTCATGGCTGTATTCGGCTTTTGGAGTGAACTTCGTGAAAACGATGCGCAAATACGGCCTCGAACGCGGCGAACTTCGGATAGTGAGCGACCAGGTCGGCAGCCCCACGTATGCGCCCGACCTTGCAAATGTAATTCTTCAAATCCTTCCAAAATACAACAGGCACGATTGCGACATCTTCCATTACAGCAACGAAGGCGTTGCAAGCTGGTACGATTTTGCCTGTGAGATCATCCGCATCTCCGGAATAGAATGTACAGTCACTCCCATTTCAACGGATGAATACCCGCTGCCTGCGCCACGTCCGGCATACAGCGTGATGAGCAAAGCCAAGATATGCAAGACTTTCGGCCTCGAAATCCCTTACTGGCGCGACAGCCTTATTAAATGCATCGAAAGGCTTGATGCAATGGAAAAGACGTAGTAGCCCATCCTGTACAATCAGTTCAGGTGTCTTTCAGCATACTTTCTCAGCTCATTCGCTACCGGCAGGAAAATTTCTTCCTTACATTTGCATCATAAACCTGACAACATATAAAACCATCCGGTACAACCTGTAGCCCGTAATACGGCACCCGGAACACGGAACACACAAACCGTCATTTCTAACAATAATCATTCACCCACTCATGAGTTCACAATCCATTGACCCAAAGATACTTGAACGCGCAAACGTTTGGCTGCGAAGCAACATTGACGACGAAACCCGTGATCGCATCAACTCAATGATAGAAAACGATCCAAACGAACTAACCGAAAGCTTTTACTGCGACCTGGAGTTCGGAACAGGCGGGCTGCGGGGCATCATGGGCGCCGGCACCAACCGGATGAACAGATACACCGTTGGCATGGCTACACAGGGACTGGCCAATTACCTGAAAAAAGTTTACGACGATGGCGAGGAACTCAGGGTGGCTATTGCCCACGATTCGCGCAACAACAGCAAATCGTTTGCCCGTGTGGCTGCCGACGTGCTTTCGGCCAACGGCATACATGTTTTCCTGTTCGAGGACTTGCGCCCTACGCCGGAGTTATCGTTTGCAGTTCGTTACCTTCACTGCCACAGCGGCATAGTGATCACTGCCTCGCACAACCCCAAAGAATACAACGGTTACAAAGTTTACTGGAACGACGGCGCACAACTCATTCCGCCGCATGATAATAACGTGATTGCCGAAGTGCAGAAGATCACCTCGATTGATGCGGTGCTGTTTACCGGCGACGATACTATTATCGACTGTATCGGTGAGTTTATCGACAGCGCTTACCTCGAAGCCATGATCAACTACAGCCTGGCTCCCGAAGTAATTGAAAAACAGAGCGATCTTAACATTGTTTACACTCCGCTGCACGGAACCGGCATCACCATGATACCGCAGGCGCTCAGAAAATTCGGATTTGAAAACCTGCATATCGTTGAAGAACAGGCTGTTGCCGATGGTAACTTCCCCACGCTCATTTCGCCGAATCCCGAGGAAAAATCGGCCATGGAGATGGCGCTGGCGTTGGCTGGAAAGGTAAATGCCGAACTCATCCTTGCCACCGACCCCGATGCCGACCGCATTGGCGTTGGATTGAAAGACCTTGACGGCAAATACGTGCTGCTCAACGGCAACCAAACTGCATGCCTGCTCACCTATTACTTAGTGAAGCAATGGCAGACCAAAGGCAAACTCACCGGTAAAGAGTTCATTGTGAAGACAATAGTGACTTCGGAGCTGATGAGCGATATTGCTAAAAAAGCCGGCATTGAATCGTACGACTGCCTAACGGGTTTCAAATGGATTGCCGACCTCATTCGCAGGTTCGAAGGTGAGAAGACCTACATCGGAGGCGGCGAAGAAAGCTTTGGCTACTTAGTGGGCGACTACGTGCGCGACAAGGACGCCATACTCGCCTGCTGCATTTTTGCCGAGTGCACCGCCTGGGCAAGAAGCAAAGGCATGACGCTGTATGAACTGCTGGTTGATATCTACCGCGAGTACGGCTTATACAGGGAGAGCTTAGTAAACATCGTACGCAAAGGCATCAGCGGACAGGCGGAGATCAAGGCCATGATGGAGCAGTACCGAAGCCATCCGCCAATGGAGATCGCCGGCAGCAGGGTGGTAACCATCAAGGATTATCTTACTTTAAAATCGAAAGATCTGCTCACAGGCACCGAAACTACCATTGACATGCCCAAGAGCGATGTACTGCAGTTTTTCCTTGAAAACGGAAGCAAAATTTCGGTACGGCCCTCGGGAACCGAGCCTAAGATCAAGTTCTATTTTGGTGTAAAAGGCGAACTGAAAGCCGGTGATGAATTTAAGAAAGCCGAAGCCGCGCTGGATGAAAAGATTGCCGAAATTATCAGCTCGCTGGGATTGAAATAGTTACCTAGTAATGATGCTTGTGCTGACATGCTGATCAGTAATTTATCAGCATGGATATAATTGAGTGTATCAAATTTACAGAGGATTGTAAAATAGCTGATCCTGCAAAGGCAGTTTCGTATATCCAACTTTAACACATACAGCCATATGATAGATATAATTTGCTGTATATCTATTATTTGAAAAGGATGCGCATACACTGTCGTTGGGCTGCATTTAAAAACTCTACGCAATGATGGCAAAAAAACTCCTCTACTTAATCGTAATCAGCTTTATATTAATACAATGTTCATATAAGGATGATAAGTACAAAGTTGGTCAGGTTTGGAATTATAAAACTAGACAGAATGAGGTTAATTCATCCTTAACTATTGTGTCAATAAATAATGATAAGAAAGAAGGTGTAATCATCGGAGTTCACCTTAGTAATATAAAATTCTCTAGAATAGGTAATTTTGATGAGGTAAATATTAATTTTCTTCCATTCTCAAAATCAGCCCTAGATAAAAGTGTTACTACAATAAAAGAATACACAGAGGAACTTCCTGATTTTAAGACTGAATATGATTCATGGAAACATACTGATGACACTTCAATAAACAAATGTTTTAGAAGTTCCGTAATACAAGTTCTTGATTCAATAGAAATTAAGGTAGGAAAACTATAATAAAAGCAAAGAACAAAACGCCGCCCAACACGGGCTAAGCTGCCAGGCCTTTGAGTCCAGACACACAAGGCCAATTAGACAAAGGCCCGGCGCCAAGCCCAGGAACGTTATCCCCCCGCCTTTGCGGGAAAATCCCGCAACGCCGTTCTCGTATGGATTTTCAATTATTTCAAGTGATTCAGGAAGAAAATTATACGACATGGTTTATGACGGTTATGCTTGAATTTAGATCATGAAATTCAGATAATTACCTGATTTAAGATATCTGATACTGCTCATTCTTATCGGCCAATATACTACCTGAATCTTTTCAGTCCAATTTGATCAACCGGATTTATTGTTGATGGTTTACACTGACTTTTGTAAATTTGTCCGACATTGTTGCCCTATTCCTGATGAAGCGAACAAGAGTTCTTCTATTGGAAAATGATCATTACATTTGTATCAAATTATAACAATAACATGCTTAAATTCAATTTAACGGCGGTTGCAGTGCTTATTTCAATCGCTGTCCTATCCCAGGAATCACGCTGGGCATCGGAAAAAGAAGGAAAATGGAGGTTCGAAAACCATCTCCCCGAAAAAGGGCATTCATTGCGTAACGGAAGCCTGAGCACAACCGATAATGTGGCATACAGAAACAATGTGGCAACACTTGCCGAATGGTTCAGGCAGAACCACCCCATGCTCAAAAATCCCAAGGGATACGATGTGCGTACCTTAACCAGTTATGTTTGGAGCGATTATACAACCAGGTCGGAAGCTGAATTCGGGATACCCTCTACTATCGGATTTCTGTTCGAATTGTTTTACGCGGATGGCGGCAAATGGACTGTTGAACCGCCTCAATACCGCTTTGATGTGAATGCCCTGTTTGGCGGACACGACGGGTTCTTTTTCACCCCCGAATCAATTGTTGACGATGGCTCACGCTATGATCGTTCGCTGTCGGAAGATGTTGATAAAGCGCTGCGTGAGCTTACAAAATACTTCCGAATCTATCCCCTGAAGGAACAACCCTGCCCGGGTGTGGATATTTACCAGGGCTTCCCCGGACAAGTCATGCAGAAGATCGTAGTATATAATCCTGACAGACCACCGTATTGGCTGCCGGTTACCGTAAAGGAAATGGCTGATGCGCACCTTGCCTACTACTCCCTTATTCAAAAAAGGGAAATAGACAGAATGGTGCTTGAACAATTGAAACAGGAAATCGCCGAATTATCGCAAGAAGAATTGGCAGCTCCGGCCTTTGCAGGACACGAATCACACTTTGCACTGAATGTAAACGGCAAGGGGATGGGGTTGCAAATCATGCGGTTCAACCCTGCCTATTGGGACCGTAATCTGCCCGTGAGCGCCATTCAGTTTATGACCTTCTGGAACGCATGTTTAACCGAAGAAGCAATGAATGAGCAAAAGGAAAGAGCCTACCCCGCATACCCGCAATTATTTGTAAATCAAATTAACTGGAATGAAGTTGCCAAACTGATTCAAAAACAATAATAATAAAAAAAACAATGGAGTTTATGATGAAAAGAAACATTCTTATGCTGATGGCCGCAGTTACACTGTCGAACTTGGTAAATGCACAGGAAGATGCAGGCGGCTGCAAAGATCATCCGATATTGACCAGACTTGAGAATTTTTACATCTCAGGCTGCGAGGAAAACTACAATGAGTTGCAACTGCGCACAAGCAGCAGCACTACCGAAACAAAAGAAGGAACACTTTTTTACATCTACTACCGCTATAATTTTGATGCCGGCATAAAAGCAAAAAGTGCGCTTCAGATTATAAGGAATTACGAAGTGGCCATCACTAACAACGGTGGTAAACTTGTGTATAAAAATTCGAACGGAATGGAAGCCGCCGTCGAAGCCACATACCATTTGAGTACCAAAGAAAAGGAATACTGGGTTCAACTTACCAATTTTGCAGGAACAGACAATGCTGTAGAGGCTTTTACCTTAAATGTGCTGGAAATGGAAGCGATGAAACAGGAAGTTGATGCCAACGAAATGTTTGAGGCAATCAATAAAAACGGCTTTATTGCCCTGTACATCAATTTCGAGACCGGTAAATCGGAGATCAAGCCGGAATCAGTTCCAACCATTGATCAGATCGTTGATATGCTGAAACAAAATCCCGGTTTAAAAATAAGTATCGAGGGTCATACCGATAACGTTGGTAATGCACAATCAAATCAAAGCCTTTCCGAATCGAGGGCAAAATCAGTGATGAATGCCCTTACTTCAAAAGGCATTAGCGTAAGCCGTTTGACCTCAAAAGGATGGGGTGCCACAAAACCTGTTGCCGACAATGGCACCGAAGATGGCAAAGCAAAAAACCGCAGGGTCGAAATCGTAAAGCAGTAAAGTAGCGCCGATATCTCTGGTCAGAAATAGGAAACGCAATGAAAAAAGGCGACAGTCACCTGTCGCCTTTATACATTTTATACAGAATCGCTGTTTTAAGCGCCCAGTGTAGCCACCATCACGGCTTTGATGGTATGAAGCCGGTTCTCGGCTTCGTCGAACACGATGGACATCGGTGATTCGAAAACATCTTCGGTCACTTCCATGCCGTCGAGGCCGTATTTCTGGAAAATTTCCTCACCTATCACCGTTTCGCGGTTGTGAAATGCCGGCAGGCAGTGCAGGAACTTCACATTCGGATTTTCGGTTTTACGTACAACGTCCTTATTAACCTGGTAAGGCAGCAGCAGGTTAATGCGTTCCTGCCATACTTCGGCAGGTTCGCCCATCGAAACCCACACATCGGTATAAAGGAAGTCGCAGCCTTTCACGCCTTTTTCCACGTTGTCGGTAATGGTGATGCGGGCGCCGGTTACTTCGGCTATTTCGCGGCACTGCTCCACCAGTTCGGGAGCGGGCTGGCAGCTTTTGGGAGCAACAGCACGGAAATCCATGCCCATTTTGGCAGCGCCAACCATGAGTGAGTTGCCGACATTGTTCTTGGCATCGCCGAGGAAAGCAAAGCTAACCTTGTTCAAAGGCTTGTCAGTGTGTTCCATCATAGTCATGAAATCGGCAAGCATCTGCGTGGGGTGGAATTCGTTGGTGAGACCGTTCCAAACCGGAACGCCAGAGTATTTTGCCAGCGCCTCCACAATGTCCTGTCCGTAACCACGGTATTCAATGCCGTCGAACATGCGTCCGAGCACCCGGGCAGTGTCCTTCATCGATTCCTTTTTGCCCATCTGCGATCCCGATGGGCCGAGATATGTTACATGTGCGCCCTGGTCGAGGGCGGCCACTTCAAAAGCACAGCGTGTGCGGGTGGAATCCTTCTCGAACAGCAGCACAATGTTCTTGCCTTTAAGCCTTTGCTGCTCGGTGCCGGCGTATTTCGATTTCTTCAGTTCGAAAGCAAGGTCGAGTAAGAATTTGATTTCCTGTGGGGTGAAGTCCAGCTCTTTCAGGAAATGACGGTTTTTTAAGTTGAAAGCCATTGGGTTTGAGTTATCGGTTAATGGTAAATACTTAATGGTAAGTGCCGGGTGCCAGGTTCTGAGTGCCGAATTCCAGGTACCGGAAAAGGTACCTGGCACCCGGAACCCGGCACTCTTCCTACACAATTGATATCCTTGTTCCGCCGTTGTCAACGCCCAGCACATTGGCTGAGGTGATTATAGCGTCGCGGCTGGTATGTTTCACAAAATGGATGGCGGCCCTGATTTTGGGAGCCATGCTGCCTTCGGCGAAATGTCCTTCTTCGAGGTATTTTTTGGCCTGTTTCACGCTCATGCGGTCGATGGCCTTTTCCTGCGGAGTGTTGAAATTAATGCAAACCTTGGGAACATCGGTGAGAATGAACAGCTTATCGGCATTAATATTTCCGGCAAGCAGCGCCGAAGCAAGGTCTTTGTCGATCACGGCGTCAATACCCTGCAGTTTGTTTTCGGCAACGTAAAAAGTCGGGATACCGCCACCGCCAACAGCAATCACAATCTGCCCGTCGCGGGCCAGTTTTTCGATGGATCGCTGGTTCCCGATCACAAGCGGCTTTGGCGATGCCACCACTTTACGCCATCCTCTTCCGCGCGGGTCCTCTTTGAAAACCGAACCGGTTGCAGCGGCCATTTTATCAGCCTCGTCCTTTTTATAAAACGGACCTACAGGTTTGGTAGGATTATCGAATGCAGGATCATCCTTATCCACCAAAACCTGGGTGATGATAGTGATGATATCGCGTTCGAGTTCATGTTCGCGAAGTACGTTACGTAACTGTTGCTCAAGCACATAGCCGATAAATCCCTGCGAATAGGCAACTGAAATATCCATTGGCATTTCCGGCAGGCCATAAACCTGTTTACCGGCGGAGTTAGCCAGCAGGATATTGCCTACCTGCGGGCCGTTTCCATGCGTGAGACAAACATTGTATCCCCTGTTGATAAGGGTGAGCAGGCGTTCGCAGGTTTCTCGGGCATTGAGTTCCTGTTCCTCAATGGTTCCAACCTGGTCGCCCCTGAGCAGGGCATTACCTCCAAAAGCTACTACAGCAAGTTTCTTCATAAAATCTCCATGTTTCAAGGCGCAAAGCTATGAATAATTCCACAGTCAGCAAAACACTGAAATAACAACCCTGTGTAGATATAACTGTTATTCAAACATTTAACGTCTCTGCATTGTCAATAAACCTGTGCACAGGATTGACTTTTATTGTGCAACTTTGCAACAAACCGCATTGGAATGAAACAACAGCAGAAGGCATATCTCCTGGCGCTCACATCCATTGGCTTTTGGTGCACCATGGGCACAGCTTTCAAGCTTACGCTGGGATATGTAAATCCACCGCTGCTGCTGTTCATGGTCACCGCAGTAGCTATTGCCTTTCTGCTGGCAGTAGTTATTGTAACAGGCAGAATTAAAAACCTCTTTCCGCTGACCGGAAAAGACTTGCTGACATCGGCGCTCATGGGGCTTTTCAATCCATTTCTCTATTACATGGTACTGTTCAAGGCTTACAGCATTATCCCGGCGCAGGAAGCCGTCACCCTGAATTACCTGTGGCCAGTGATGCTGGTGATATTTTCCATGATATTCCTCAGGCAGAAGATCACGCCGCTGAGTTTTGCAGCCATCCTGGTGAGTTTTGCCGGCACAGTTATCATTGCCACTCACGGCAATCCCGGCAGTTTCAGGTTCGAAAACCCGCTGGGAGTGATCCTTGCAGCCGGCAGCTCAATATTTTGGGCATCGTTCTGGATACTGAACATGAAGGATAAGCGCGACGATATCAGCAAAATGCTGATGAACTTCGTGTTCGGGTTCATTTATATAACTGCCTGGAATCTGGCAACTTCAGGCTTCATGCTTCCACCGCTCAAAGGTTTGCTGGGATCGGTTTATATCGGCATTTTTGAAATGGGGCTAACTTTCGTGCTGTGGCTCACCACCCTGAAGCTTTCATCAAACACTGCCCGCGTTTCAAACCTGGTTTTCATATCTCCGTTTCTTTCGCTCATGCTGGTCTCAATATTTGTTGGCGAGAAAATCCTTGCTTCAACCATCGTTGGGTTGATCTTTATTGTCGGTGGAATTCTGTTACAGGCGTATTCTGCAAAATCAAACCGGAACGAGGATTTAACACATTAAAATTGCATCCAATGATCAACGTGAATTCGCAACAGTCTGCATAATCAACGTCCTGAAGTCTGGATTCGCTCATCACCCCAGGCCATTTCGTGCGAATTTAAACCGTACTTTTGCAGCATGGACAAAAAGCGCGTCGCCTTTCATACGCTGGGTTGCAAGCTGAACTTTTCGGAAACTTCCACTATCAGCCGCCAACTGGGAACGGATCATTTCCAACTGGTTGATTTTGAGGATGAAGCCGATGTTTATGTTGTACATACCTGTTCGGTGACGGCAGTTGCTGAGAAAAAATGCCGGGCAGCAATCCGTAAGGCGCACAAAACCAATCCTTCGTCGAATGTGGTTGTGATGGGTTGTGCTGCCCAGGCACACCCGGAGGCTTTTGAAAAAATGGAAGGGGTTACCCTTGTTCTGGGTAACAATGATAAGTTCAGGCTGAAAGAACTGCTTGAAAAGCAGAACGGGCAGCCCGGACATATTTCGGACATCAGCAAAATAAAGGAATTTGTTCCCTCCTACTCAGCCAACGACCGCACGCGTTCGTTTTTCAAAGTGCAGGACGGGTGTGACTACTTTTGCACATTTTGCTCCATCCCATACATGCGCGGGCGAAGCCGCAGCGACAGCATAAAGAATACCATGAAAGTCGCCCATGAGATTGCAGCCACCGAAATGCGGGAAGTTATACTTACCGGCGTGAATATCGGAGATTTTGGACACCGCAACGGTGAGAAATTTGTTGATTTGCTGCGGGAGTTGGATCAACTCGATGGTATTGACCGCATCCGGATTTCCTCTGTTGAGCCGGAACTGCTTACCGACGAAATCATCGAACTGGTAGCATCCTCAAAGAAACTGCTTCCTCATTTCCACATTCCCCTGCAGTCGGGTTCGGATAAAATACTTGCGCTCATGAAACGCAAATATAAACGTGAAGTGTTTGAATCGCGCGTTCTCAAAATCAAATCGTTGATGCCCGCTGCATGCATTGCTGCTGATGTAATTGTCGGATTCCCCGGTGAAACAACTGAGGATTTCGAGGACACATACCGGTTTATTAACGGGCTGGATATCACATACCTTCACGTATTTACATACTCTGAACGACCCGGTACCAGGGCAGTTGACTTTGAAGGACATTTAGATGAGAAGGAAAAGCGCCGTCGGAGTGCTCTCTTACACGAATTGTCGGAATCGAAAAAGCTGGCCTTTTACAATTCAAACATCGGTAAAACCTTCAACGTGCTGTGGGAATCGGACAACGTAAGCGGTATGATGCACGGCTGGACCGAAAATTACATTCATGTGCGCACACCATTCAACCCCGCGCTCATTAATAAAGTCGAAACGGTCAGATTGTTATCGGTAGCAAGGGAGAAAGAACTGATCTTTGATGTTGAAAATACTTAAAGTTCCGGGTGCCGGGTTCCATGTGCCAGGTTCCAATTGGGTAGCCTTGTTCAACGGCAACACTACGGCGCCCGGCACCCGGCACGCGGAACCTGAAACTTGAAACCTGAAACCTGAAACTAAAAAAATCATCCTATGTTCCCACGATTCAGCGACATGCTCAACTACCTCTTCGGAACGAACTGGAATCTTCCGGTTCAAACCTACGGTTTCTTTCTTGCCCTGGCATTTGTGGTCGGCGCCACCATCCTTTACTTAGAGATGCAGCGCAAGGAAAAGGAAGGATTGCTGCTTCCGCAGAAGCGCAAAACCCTGAAAAACAAGCCTCCAACTACCAATGAAATCATTATCGGGACCATTGCCGCGTTTATTATTGTCTGGAAATTCGGCGGGATAATAACCCAATATGCCGATTTTTCGAAAAACCCGCAACATTACCTCACTTCAGGATCAGGGAATGCCTGGTTAGGAATCCTGGCAGCCGCAGCGTATGCGCTTTACCAGTTTTACCGGCAGAACAAACTTAAAAAGTTGAAAGCTGAATATATTGACGAGGTGATTCACCCGAAAGACCATACCTGGAACATCCTGATCATAGCCGTAGTTGCTGCACTCATCGGGTCAAAACTATTCGATATACTCGACAACTTCGGCGATTTTCTGCAAAATCCTGTCAAGAGTCTTTTTTCGTTCAGCGGTCTCACCTTCTATGGCGGGCTTATAGTTACAGTGATCACCCTGCTGTGGTACATGAAAAAGATAAAACTCGACTGGCATCATGTCATTGATGCGGCAGCTCCTGCCATCATGATCGGGTATGCCGTGGGCAGGCTTGGTTGCCAGTTTGCCGGCGACGGTTGCTGGGGAATTGAAAATACCATGCCCAAACCTGAGTGGCTGGCCTGGCTGCCCGACTGGCTATGGGCTTTTAACTATCCGCACAATGTGTTGAATGAAGGTATTCCCATAGCATCGTGTGAAGGCGATCATTGCCGCATGCTTGCCAATCCCGTATTCCCTACGCCCTTGTATGAGTCGATCGTATCATTTATCTGGTTTTTAGTGTTGTGGTTAATTCGCAAGCCCATTAAGGCGCCAGTTGTTCTCTTCGGGATTTACTTGATGATGAACGGGATCGAAAGGTTCCTGGTTGAAAAAATCAGGGTGAATAACCGTTTCGACTTTCTCGGCATGAAGGTCACGCAGGCTGAGATTATTTCAACCTGCCTTTTTATCGGCGGAATTATTATCATATGGTACTTCAGCCGGCAATACAAAAAGCTAAAAACAGAAATTTCTTTATATCTCAACTTACTTACATTCTGTCAGTTCATGAACCTTGAGAATATTTGCCACTCGGTGATAGAGATTGCCAGGGAAGCGGGACAATTCCAGATGGCTGAAATCAACAAAGTCCGTTCGGGTGATATAGAAGTAAAAGGACTGCATAATTTCGTCACATATGTTGATAAGACTTCTGAAGAGCAGATCGTTGCAGCATTGCAGGAACTCATTCCCGAAGCCGGTTTTGTAGCCGAGGAAGGCACGTCCGTTCACAAAGGGAGTCGTTTTAACTGGGTAGTTGACCCTCTCGACGGCACTACAAATTACATTCACAGGATTCCGCTATTCTCCGTCAGTATTGCGCTGATGGAAGGCGACGAAGTTGTGATAGGTGTGATCTATGAGCCCAATCTCAACGAGTGCTTTTACACCTGGCAGGGCGCCCCGGCCTATCTTAACGGCAGTGTTATAAGGGTTTCAAACGAAACTTCGATGAGCAGGGCATTGCTCGCAACCGGTTTCCCGTATTATGATTACGGGCGGATGAAGGGTTACATGGATTTGTTCATGTATTTTGCCGAAAATACTTCCGGCCTCCGAAGATTGGGCAGTGCTGCCGTTGATCTCGCCTGGACGGCCTGCGGACGTTGCGAAGGTTTTTACGAGTACGGGCTGCACCCGTGGGACGTAGCTGCAGGTGCATTGCTGGTTGCAAATGCAGGTGGCAGGGTCACCGATTTCAAAGGAAGAAATGATTATATTTTCGGTGGCGAAATGCTGGCAACCAACAAGATACTGCACACTGAAATGCTTGATGCCGTAAAAGTACATTTTCCGGAAAAGAGTAAAGAGACCGGCATCAATAGCTGAAACATGGTTTCGATCAATGATCAATTCATCCTCATACGCCATGCCGGATAACAGGATAGAATTAATACAGGGCGACATCACCAAACTGGCTGTTGACGCCATTGTAAATGCCGCCAACCAGAGCCTCCTTGGTGGCGGCGGTGTTGACGGTGCCATTCATCGCGCTGCCGGGCCGGGATTGCTCGAAGAATGCCGCTCAATCGGCGGCTGCCCTACCGGCGAAGCCAGGATCACCAGAGGCTATAATCTGCCGGCCAAATTTGTTATACACACGGTTGGCCCGGTTTATCATGGCGGGAAATACGGAGAAGCTGAAAAACTGGCATCCTGCTATCGCAGCAGCCTTAAACTGGCTGTTGATAACGGATTGAAAACCATTGCATTTCCAAATATCAGTACCGGGGTTTATGGGTACCCCAAGGAAGAAGCATCACAACTTGCTATTGCAGTAGTCAAACAGTTTCTGGCAGGAGATGAAACTATTGAAAAGGTGGTTTTCTGCTGCTTTGACCATGAAAACTACAGCTTGTACCATCGCTTGCTGAGTACCTGTTAATCAAATCATTACCTTCTCCTGTCTCCGCCTTTATCAAGTGAAGTTCCGCACTTCTTACAGTATTGGGCATCGTCGTCGTGCATGTCATAAAGACAATTCCGGCATACCTGCGAATTACGCACTTCTTTTGTCGTAATAAATGATGCAGTGACTAAACCTGCTGGAACAGCAAGCATCGAATAACCGAGGATCATCACAAAACTGGCAAGGAATTGCCCGAACCCGGTAACCGGCGATATATCACCATAACCAACTGTGGTAAGGGTGACAATTGCCCAATAGATACTTGTCGGAATATCGGTAAATCCGCTGTCTTCCCCTTCGATCAGGTACATCATTGTACCGATAATGGTAGCCATGGTGAAAACGAAAACAATAAACACAAGAATCTTTTCCTTATTACTCCAAAGCGAACTGGCCAGCAACCGTCCGGCACGGGTATAACGGCTAAGTTTGAATATCCTGAAAATTCTTAAAAACCGGAGTATCCTTATCACTAATAAACTCTGGCCGACACCAAAAAACAATCCGAGGTATGAGGGCAGAATTGCCAAAATGTCGATAAGGCCGTAAATACTGAAGATATATTTCCGGGGCCGTTCAACAACCCATATCCGGGCAATGTATTCAATGGTAAAGATCACCGTAATAATCCACTCGAGTGTTCCCAGCAGGTTGAAGTATTTCCTGTGGATACTCACAACACTGTCGAGCATCACAAGAAGTATGCTTACCAGAATGGTGGCCAGCAATACAACATCAAAGGTTTTCCCGGCCTTCGTATCTGACTCAAAGATGATGGTATAGAGTCGTTTTCGGAATATATTCATGAGCATTTTCGTTTTTGAGATAAATATACATGACAAGCTAAGATAACAAGATATTTTCGTTACAAACAATACTCTGATGCAGTCGGTGACCGGAAGGATGTGAATCCCGGAATCTTGCAGAAGCATTTACAGAACTATGCCGTCAATCATGTATTTAAGTTGTTGAAAACGAAGCTATTTAATTACCTGCTCTTTACTTTTACCATTCCGGAACTCAAACCTCGCCTGTCTATTTGCTCATTAGGATGATAAAGCTCAAAAATTCGGCTAATAATCGCAGTATGTCATAATGCCCAAAACAGATTTTCATTTTAATCACGGTTTCCTATCTTTACCACGTTGTTATCATGACCAAATCAGCAATTCTTAAGCATCAGACGATTCTTACCAGGACATTTATTGCAGCCTGGTATCTGATCAGTTTGTTGATGGCATCTGGTTTGTCAGCCCAGCAATCAGAAAAAAACATTCATCTCTATGTCACTTCTTACGGGACCGAACAGGGCTTGAACCAGAGTATGGTCGCACAGGTTATCCAGGACAACAGGGGACTTATCTGGATGGTGACGGGCGACGGGCTTCAGTGCTTCGATGGTAATGAATTCAGGTCGTTCAGGGTATCGGATTCGGGAAATGGAAATCCCTCTGACAACATGATGCGGGAGATTGTGGAATACCGGCCAGGCGGGTTCATCATCTCTACATCTTCATCCATACTCAGCTTTAATTCCTCTTCAGGAAAATTTCACATCATTGCACACAAATCAGGCTATTACCCCCGTGTGCTCACCAATTTATGTGCAGGCCTGCCAATGGCCTGGCTCGCCGATAAAAAACTTGCCTGCATTAAAGGAGATAGGATAATACCGGTCAAACTTCAATTTCTCGATAAGGAGCCTGTGCCTGATAACTTTTTCGCCACTCACGACGTCATTACCTCAAACGGTGACCTGTTGCTTGATTCGGATGACGGGATTCTTGTTATTGAAGGCCTCAGAGACTCAATAAGGAATGAAAACAAGGCACGTTGGATCAGGCTCAGGAACGGATGCCAGGGGATTGCCCGCGACCGGTCAGGTAATGCGCTAATACTATCAGGTGATCAGGTCCTTCGATATACAGGAGGAGGAAATCTTGAACCGGTTGTTAAAACAAATCGCTTCTCCACGGGACACCTGTTTGCCGACAGCAAAGGGACAATCTGGATATCGGACCGCGCAAAAAAAGAATTATACCGTATCCGCGACGGCATTACTTCTCAAGTAAACGTTTTTACACGCGAACGGAACCACTCCTACCCATTAACACCTGACGTCATTACGGTTTTTGAGGATAAGCAGGGCAACCTGTGGTTTGGTACCGACGGCGACGGCTTGTTTTGTCATACGCCCGGTCAGCTGCAATTTTACAATGCGAAAACCGGGTTTACACGCTGCCTGGGATCTTTGAACAACAGTATTTATGCCGGAACATACCGAAACGGCCTGTGGAAGCTTTCAGAAGATTTGTCGGTGGCAAGCAGAGTTCGCATCGATAACATGCCACCTGATCTGTATTTCCTGGATATTCTGGCCGACCGGCGGGGCCGCTTGTGGCTGGCTACCAACGAGGGTTTATTTATCACTGATTCATCAGGATCGATCATTTATAAACAGGCACATACTGTAAAAACAGCTAAACTATTGAATTATAGCGCTGATACGATCTTATGCATTTTCGGCAATCAACTGCAAATCTTCAGTACTGCCGGCAAGCCTGTTCTTCTGGATACCCTAATGTTTGCCAACGCAAGGGCATTTTGTAAAACAGGAATATACTGCTGGTTTGGCACGCCTTTCGGCCTTTATATTGCTGATGTTTCGGATGGTATTAAATCATTGAGAAATGTCTTTGTACATAGACCAATTCATCCTGAAGCAGTTTATGCCCTTTTACTGCATGAAGGCATCATATGGTCGGCAACAGATCATGGGATCAAGCGATACTCTGTCGCCGGAAAATTGCTCCCCGCCCTGCCTGTAACCCAGGAATTGCTTAACCATGTGATCTATGCTCTGGTTCCTGACCAACTCAACCGTATCTGGTTCAGCAGCAACAGGGGTATCGGTTGTATCAGCGAAAAGCGCGACCGTATCATCTGGTTCAATACCCGAAACAACCTGCAATCACTCGAATTCAACTCCAATGCATTCCTCAGAAACCAGCAGGGCTGGATATATTTTGGTGGCATCAATGGCATCAACGGCCTGAATCCACAACATTTCAATCCTGTAAAAACGATGCCTGAAATCCGGCTGATTACACTGAGCATCTCCGACACCTCATACTCGGGTGGTATCCCACCGGAACATCTTCACCTTGACATCGACTGGCGTTCTCCACATGTAAGCGGAAGTGTTTTCACAACCGATTATCTGAATCCCGAAATGCAGCAATTCTCGTTTTACCTCGAAGGGTATCAATCCGGCTGGGGCAAAATGTCGTCCGATCCTTCCTTTTCGTATCGTAACCTTCCACCCGGAAAATACAGACTGCTTGTAAAATGTACTGATGCTTATAAAAACATTTCCGGTGAGGTTTGCCTGCTTACGATAAGGATAAAGCCACCTTTCTGGAAAACATGGTGGTTTGCCATATTCTCAGCGATTGCTCTCCTATGTATTACCATATTGATTGTGCGAAAGTTACAGGAGATGCGTTACCGTGATAAATTGCATAAACTTGAGAAACAGAATGCCGTGAACCGGGAAAGACTAAGGATTGCGAAAGATATGCACGATGAAGTCGGCGCAAGCCTAACCCGCATTAGCATACTGAGCGAACTGGCGAAAAATGGAAAACAGAGCCAGGAAGAATCGATGAAAACCATTTCGCAGATTTCGGACATATCGGGCAATGTGGTGGATGAAATGAGTGAAATCATCTGGGCTATGAACCCGAAAAATGATTCGCTCGACAGTTTTGCAGCATACTTGAGAAGATATGCTTCAGGCTATCTCGAAACAGCCGGAATTGAAGGCAAATTTCCTTTTCCTGACGATATTCAGCCGGTGGCGATGTCGGCCGAACTGCGGAGGAATGTTTTTCTAACCGCCAAGGAGGCGTTGCATAACATGGTAAAACATTCGGGAGCTACGGAGGCTGAAGTCAGGCTGGAGTATTACGGTAAAAAGCTGGAATTGAGCCTTAGGGATAACGGGAACGGTTTCGACATTGAAAGTAAAACCGGTTCAGGCAATGGACTGATCAATATGCAGAAAAGAATACAGGAGCTTGGGGGTGAGTTTTCAGTAACTTCAACGGTTGGCAAAGGAACGGAAGTCAGGTTGGTTGTCATTCTCGGATGATCAACAGTTTAACACGAAAGTGTGATGTTTTCGGGATTTCAGCATATTAACTTTGCTGCGCAGGATCAAACACAGGTGCAATGAACAGGGAAATCAAAATTTTGATTGTTGATGATGATCAGGCCGTAAGAGAAGGGCTGAAAATGCTCATTGGAGGCTCTGAAGGCTTTCAGTGCGTTGCAGCCTGTGCGTCAGCCGAAGAAGCCCTCGAAATTATCCCCGGCACACTGCCTGATGTCGTGCTCATGGATATAAACCTGCCGGGCATGAACGGCATTGAGTGTGTTGTTTGCATCAGGAGTGCCCATCCCGAAATTCAGGTGATGATGCTGACCGTATTCGATAATACCGAAGAAATCTTTAAATCGCTGGCTGCCGGCGCAACAGGTTATCTGCTTAAAAAAACGCCGCCGGCCAAATTGCTCGAAGCTATTAGCGACCTTGTTAACGGCGGTTCGCCCATGAGCGGCGAAATTGCCCGCAAAGTTGTACAGACATTCACAAAACCTTCGGCATACCAGTTCCCTGATGCCAACCTAACACCCCGCGAGGAAGAAATACTTGGTTATCTGGCAAAGGGATTTCTGTACAAGGAAATTGCCAATGCCTTGTTTATCAATATAGAAACAGTGCGCACCCACATTCACAAGATCTATCAGAAACTCCAGGTACGCACCCGTACCGAAGTGCTGCTCAAGTTTATGAACCGATAGCGGCTCCCTTATTCTTCACAGCAATCACAAAATCACACGTTCGTGTGATTGACTGATGATATCCTTCTTGCAACATTTGCGACCAAACTGCGGCAAATTCATGGTAAGGTCCGTCAAAACTTGTCAACAAATAAAGCTAATCTATGAGAACCATGTTTTACAAAGTATTCAGCCTCTTCACCCTCACTGTCAGCGGCTTAAGTTTAATGGCTCAGACGGTCAAAGATATTGACGGTAACACGTATAAAACCTTGCGCATCGGAAAGGCACAAATAATGGCTGAAAATCTCAGGGTGAGGCATTACCAGAATGGCTCCCCCATACTTTTTGCACCTGAAGGTGAGGTATGGAAGCAATTAGGTGAAAAAGGCTTTGGAGCATGCTGTTTCTTTAATAACGACTCAACCACGGCAGCAACAACCGGCCTCATTTATAACTACTATGTTGCGGCCGACAAACGAAAAGTATGCCCTTCGGGATGGAGAGTGCCATCAAAAGATGAGTGGGCCGCTCTGCTTGATTCTATCCTGTTGAAACACCCTGAGTTTATCCCAAAGAACGCCGTTCGTGCAGCCTGGGGTACCCGCTTTAACAGTTGGTCCGACAAAGGGTCACTGTGGTCGTCAACCATAAGTGAAAAAGACAGTACCAGAGGATATGCTTTGGATTTTTCGTATGACAAATACTTTTTAACACCTTTTGCAGCAGCCGGAGATGGTATCAGGTGCATCGAAGGTACAGCCAACAACGCCGGAGACAAAACTTCTCTTGCATCGAATGCAGGCAGCCAGAAACAATCGACCTCCACTGTAATATCGGCAAGCCTCAATAAACCCAATAAAGAGGTTAACCCAAAGAAAAAGATGGTATTCGAAAAACATGTCACAGCGACATTTCCGGATACAATCACTGACAAGTATTCCGATAACAATAATATGTTTAAGGCCACTAGTTACAGGTCAAAATCAAATGGGGCTGAATATGTAATAAAAATGTATGAATATACTGACGATGCTATAATAGCAATACAGAGAGCCAACAAAAATCCGCATCAGATGATAAGGGATAACGAAGCCGATATGTATTCGGCCAAAGTTTCACTATTGAGCAGGTATTATGATAATCCGTGGGCGCCTCTTGCATTCAGCTTTAAACTCAATACATCCAATGCAATGATAGAGGCTATACAGGTGATCTTTAACGATAACGACGGATGCCTGGTCATGGTAGCAACTAACCGGGCAGCCGATCCGGCCCCTTTGCTAAAGAAATTTTTCAATACAATCCGTTTCAAATGATACGTTTTGAAAATTGAGGCATCTACGAGCTTCCTCAAATTTCATTATAAAGCTAAAGCTCTTTCGTGCTCTTTGTATTAAGCAAAGAATATTAGTTTACAAATCAAATGCTTCTGCACTAAAATCACACGTTCGTGTGATTGCTAGCGTTACTGCTATGAGGTAGTTTTGTTAAACACATTCAAATTGTAACCGGTTATGAAATATCAGTTCTCATACTGCTTGCTTGCAATCCTGGCATTCACTGTCATTAAGGGCAGCGCCCAGTCCCAAAAAGTTGTACTTCAACCCTTTAAAGTACCCGAATTCGAGTTGTACGGATATGCCGACAGCGCAACCGGTAAACTTGTGATACCGGCGAGATACGATTATGCCAGTTCATTCGATGGACGATATGCCCGGGTTGAAAAGGACAAGAAAAAGGGATTCATTGATATAACCGGCCGCGAAGTTGTTCCTTGTAAATATGATGACGCATCATATTATTTTGATGAAGGCGTTGCGCGCGTGCAACTCGATAAGTTGTGGGGCCTGGTTGATACAACCGGCAAAGAGATACTTCCTGTAAAATATGACTATGTGAGTTATATTGACAATGGAGTTATACCGGTACGGCAGAATGGCAAATATGCACTTCTGGAAAAAAACGGCAAGGAACTTACCCCTTTCATTTACGATAATATCGATTTGTTCAGTGAGGGTATGGCGTCAGTTAAAAAGGGCACACTCGGAGGTTATATCGACCATACCGGCAAGGAAGTAATCCCTGCAAAATATCATTCTGCTTTTACATTCAGTGGTGACTATGCGCCGGTAGAATTTATGAATCAATGGGGTTATGTAAATAAACAGGGAAAAGAAATCTGCCCTCTCAAGTATTCGCATGTCAGTGAGGGGTTCTATGAAGGACTTGCCATTGTGGAAAACGAGTCCGGAAAAAGCGGCTACATTGATAAAACCGGTAAAGAGGTCATCCCGCTCAAATATGATGGCACAAATATATTTTCCGAGGGGCTTGCTGCTGTAAAGGTTGGCGAGAAATGGGGGTTTATAAACAAATCAGGGGCACTGGTTATACCGTTAAAATACACTTATACCGAATCCTTTAAGAAAGGGTTGTGCGTTGTGTCTAACGAAAAATCAGGTTGCATCAATAAAACCGGCCAGGAAATTATTCCGCTCAAATACGATCTGGTAAAAATGCGCGATGATGGATTTATCATATTAAACATTGGTTTTTTGATCGATATGTACTATACTGATGATGGACTAAATGGACTTGCAGATAAAACAGGTAAAATAATTATTCCGGTTAAATATGATGAAATCGAAGAATTTTCGGATGGCTTTTTCAAAGTTAAATTCGGTAATAATACTGGTGCTTTCTCCAAAACCGGATTAAAATTGGTTGATCCAGATACCTCAAACATTTTTCTATACCGGAATGGCTTGTTCACAGTGAGTACGGCAAGTAATAAAATGTTCATTGCAAACAAAAGCGGTAAAAAAGTTACTGCCTTGTATGACTTTATCGTTCCACTCAACGACAGTGTTTACGCAGTAAACAACGGTGGAACAGTCGATGAAAACGGATTGATTTCGGGTGGGAAATACGGACTACTTGATAAAAACGGGAAACTGGTTACCGAACTTAAATACGAAGGGTTTGGTAATGTAGGTTCGGGGCTGGCACTTGTAGTGCTGAATGGCAAAAGAGGTTTCATTAACAAGCAAGGCAAAGAGGTGATTCCACCGCAATATCCGGCCGCGTCCCTGTTTTTTGATGATCGTGCATTAGTGAACGAAGGAGGAAGTTATGATGCTCAAAACCAGTTTACCGGCGGCAAGTGGGGCTACATTGATCCAACCGGAAAGGTGATTATTCCCATCGCTTATGATGCTGCAAACGAATTTTGCGAAGGACTGGCTAAAGTGATAAGCGGGAATACTTTAGCCTATATTGATAATACGGGCAAAACGGTCCTATCGCCTGAATATGATGATGGCGGCAGTTTTATTGACGGGGTTGCAGTGGTTACAAAAGATAAAAAATTCGGATTAATAGATAAAACGGGTAAACTTCTGCTGCCACTTATTTACGATGGTGTGCTGGCCTTACATCACGGCCTGGTCGCCTTTAAAAGTGGTGACAAGATTATAATCTATAGTGTTAAAGGCGAGGAACTTAAAACCATTAAATGATCATTCAGCATGGTTGAATAGTTTATACGCCTGAATCAAACCAATTGGGCGTATTTAGACAGTTTGCGACTAAATTCAGGTATAATGTTGTCCAATCCTATGAAAACACCGGCATTCCTTCTGACAGTAACAGCCGTGCTGTGCCAGATTGCATCAGCGCAAACAATAAAGGACTCTGAGGGAAATACCTATAAAACCATTCAGGTTGGAAACAAGACCGTAATGGCTGAAAACCTTCGTGCTACCCGTTTCCGGAATGGCGATGCCATCCCTTTGATTATTAACAACAGCGATTGGGGCGCATGTGAAAAGACCAAAAAATGTGCTTATTCATACTACGACAATCAAATCGAGAACCAGAAAAAATACGGCAACCTCTACAATTCTTATACCGTCCAGGATAAACGAAATCTTTGTCCTTCAGGGTGGAGAGTCCCAACAAATGACGAATGGGCAGCTATCTATCCTCAGCTAACCGGTGAGAATAAAATTCTTTTCACTGCACAATTGAGCGGTTCCCACTCCTGGAACGGAGAGTACAAGTCGTTAACCAAGGAGTTGTTGTTATGGAGTTCAACGCTTGGTACAGTATATGGCGCTTACTTGCTTTGGTTCACTGAAGAAGGATTCAAGATGTCTTCGTTTTCAGAAGAAAATGGACTTGCTGTACGTTGTATCAAAGCTGATGATGCCACACAAGCAACCTCAGCCCCGGCTGCCGGGCAACAAACTACCGCCAATACGGGAACTCCTGTGCCCACTCAAACCAAAGCCCCGTCACCTTATAAATATACGGATGGTAGATTCTCTATCACTTTCCCGACAAATCCAGAGGTTTCAGATAATTATCACGAGTACTCAACTATAAAAGTCGTTTCAGCCGCTCTTGGCAAAAGGGAATATTTTGCAAACAAGATAACGTTTTCTAAAAAAGCCGTTGATCTTATGCATGGCAGTGGCAAAGGATACGAGATTAGTGCAGCCCGGAGAAAGGAAGTGGCAAGTGCCTTTGGGTGCAATGCTACATCTCCACAGGCATCAACGTACAAATACAAATTCGGGAGCATGTCATATTCACTCTATTCCCCGGAACAAAACGGAAGGGTGAAGGAAATTTACATTGATGAAAGCACTCTATATGAGATCATTGTAATTTCATCCTCAGCCAGCGATAACATCGACAACCTCTTCAACGAATTTATCAGCACAGTGGAAATCAACTAAAAAGCAGTAAATACAAGAAAGGAGCAACCTGTTGCTTGTCGGCTCCATTCAGGTAGTCTTAAAATATATAGGCACATATCAACCGAATTACAGGTACAAAATCTACCGGGCAGGGCAAAATCAAAAACAGAAAGCTACACAAGCGAATAAAGCAATTCTGAAAGTCTTCTTCTGCTTCTTTTTAATAATCACAGGTTAATCGAAAAAAAGCAACAATGCAGCTGAGGTAAACGGAGTAACCATTCCTGACCGTCGATCTTCATTTTCTATTGTATTGTATATGAACAAATTCACGAAACATATCTTTTCTCTTAAAGGACAAGGTTAGCGCCCCGCGTCTTCACGATTTGCGACCTGAAGGCTGTTCACTTTCAATTCAGATTCCGGATATTGCAAAAACAGTTTCCATTCATTGTATTACAAATCAAAGGTTTGGTTATTAATTAAAGAATTACATCAAACGTTAAACAATCTGCAATATGAGATCACTATTAAAACTTTTGCTGCCTGCATGTTTCATAATGATGAACCTGGTAGTTGTTCAACCACAGGCTTGTGCTCAACAAGTTGTAAATCAGCCCGGAAGCCCTTCAATTAATTCACCGCAGCATGATATTATTGACACCAAAGGTCCCAATGCCGGTGCCGGAGACGAGGGTTCATCGGTAAATCATTATGGTTTGGCACAACCGGTTTATACGACAATGCAATATTCCAATGCAGCCGATTTTACGCAGAATCAGTTCAGCAAAATTTATCCTTCGGTGGTAAAAGATTACCTCACCATCGAACTTTCAGAATTTTATCTTACCGAATCGAAGGTTACCTGCCGAATTCTCAATCAAAAAGGCTTTACCGTTATCAATCAGAATCTGGACAAAACCCTGAACGAACTTGATTTGCGGCTGCTTGTGCCCGGTTACTATTCAGTTCTGCTTAAGACTGAAAAACTGATGATCGGGAATTTCAGGTTTCAGAAAGCAGAATAATTTCATCTGCTTTCAAAGCCTTCTCAAACCAGCAATTATTCTTACCGATAGATCACCTGCTCAAACGCCTATTTATCAGCGTTTTCCACAATAAACTTAA
>JAKLFM010000010.1:0-14636 GCA_022711175.1 Bacteroidota bacterium
CAATCATAAAAGAATAATTATCGCAATCGAAGTTCAGGTGGCTAAGCGAGGCACGAGTCGAAGCCACCGGTAAGAATGTTGTGGCTTCGGCGCGGTCAGATGAAGTATCTGACCTTTGCTTCGACAAGCTCAGCATGCAGCTCAGCCACCCAATCATAAAAGAATAATTATCGCAATCGAAGTTCAGGTGGCTGAGCGAGGCACGAGTCGAAGCCACCGGTGATAAAGATGTGGCTTCGGCGCGGTCAGATGAAGAATCTGACCTTTGCTTCGACAAGCTCAGCATGCAGCTCAGCCACCGATGAGAAAAATAAATTTTGTTATTCATCTGACCCCACAGACTAAGTGTTTAAGCCTTGAAAGTAGAAACTAATTAATGATAATCAACAAAGTTTCTTAATTTCAAAGTCTCATTATCTGTTAAATTATTGGCAATGAAAGGTTATATGTACATTCTATTATGTGATGACGGTACTTATTATACAGGAAGCACTAAAGATTTGGAATTACGATTAGAACAGCACCAGGCAGGACAAGGTGCCAATTATACTCAAAAAAGATTGCCTGTAAAACTAATATATTGGGAAGAATATAACAGGATCGACCAGGCATTCCACAGGGAAAAACAAGTGCAGGGTTGGAGCCGGAATAAAAAAGAAGCGTTAATGAAAGGTAACTTGGATGAACTCCATAAATACTCTAGATGCATGAAAACTGTTCTTCAGGCAAACAGAAGAAACAGGGGGAAATGAAAATCAACCCAGGTGGCTGAGCGAGGAACGAGTCGAAGCCACCGGTGAAAAAGATGTGGTTTCGACGCGGTCAGATGAGATTTAAAAAAAACTTACCCACAATTTGTCCCTGTGATGTCCCTTATATTATTCCAGAGAAACGGAATAATCAGTTCAGATTAAAAATTGCATTCGTAAAAATAAACCTGGTTATGAGTTGGCTTCGGCTCGGTCAGCTGAGATTTTTTTAAAAACTTGGCCAGAATTTGTCCCGACGATGTCCCGACGGAAACGCAATTCAAGTTTCCTGTTCCATACCTCCCTCGCGTTTGAAACGATCGGGAGTTAGAGGCTTTAATCCGGGTGGCTGAGCGAGGAACGAGTCGAAGCTACCGGCGAAAGATGTGGCTTCGGCTCAGTCAGATGAGAATATTTAAAAAACTTACCCAGAATTTGTCCCTGTGGTGTCCCTTATATTATTCCAGAGAAACGGAATAATCAGTTCAGATCATAAATTGCATTCGTAAAAACAAACCTGGTTATAAATTGGCTTCGGCTCGGTCAGATGAGATTATTAAAAACTTAGCCAGAATTTGTCACGACGATGTCATGACGGAAACAGACTGCTGCGGTCAGCGACATTCTGTTATGACCCCCAAGGCAAGGTATATTAACAAAATTTTTGCCAGATTTTGTCCCATTTTTGCCCCTTATCCAGGGCACTGTTGCAGTTATGTGAAGATATTTCTTCAAAAAATTGTCAATTTTATCCCTCATATAGGTTTTAAATTCCGGTAAGAAAATATATATAGCATGTTATTTCCTGATTAACATATTGCATTGATATTTAATAATTTAAATTGTTCTCCCGAACTATAAACAATGCTGTTCTTTTAATATTGGGATCTAATTTATCAATTCGTCCGACCTGATTCAACAAAAATTAACCCCTTTTAGAGAAAGTCGTCAGTTAAAAGACCTTTTTGTCACCTTGCTGATAATTGATGACCACGTTAGCATTCCTGACCACTTTGATTTTCAATATTATAGAAGCAACTCACCTCCGGTCTGCCGTGCTCTTTTAGATGCCCGTATTAGCAGAAAAGTTCTGAAACGAAGTAATAGCAAGGGTTTTCATAAGGGCCACAACATGTCCTTTTTTTACCGATCGTTTGAGCCGAATTTCGCATCAATCTCAGGCAGGCACTTCAGCCTTTTAAAACCCGGGAGAAAATCAGATTCACCTGATGCGAAGATTTCAAAATATCCTGAAAAACTGCTGTAACCGGCCAACGGCAAGGGTTACAAGGGTTCAAACTCGTTTGTCCTTTGGCAAAGTGATACCTGATTTTACTTTTGACGGCAAACAATATATCATGATTTTCGATTCAGATATAAAAAAGAAGATCAAGCTTGTTCAGCCACTGCGCCCTGCTGATACATTGTCAGTGGCTGTTATTTTAAGGAGATATATTTCAATCTTGAATAGATGCCAATTTTTCAAATTAAGAGGTATTGGTCATAAAGACGACGATAAGAAGAGCATCGCTGGCAAGGGCTGTTATTCCATTCCCGGTTTTCATCACTTCCTCCGGCGTCTCCATGGTATCGTCATAGGCACCTGCTCTTTCATCCAGAGCGGCGTTTGCATCGCAAAGTTCGGCACACGGATCACAAAGAGCGCCGATCGAAGCGCTAAGGGCGTTGTCCACCCGAAAATGTACTTCATACGCATCGTAAAGTTCGCCTGTTGCCTCGCAAAGGTTGGTCATTCTAACTTTAAGGACGGCTTTCGCCAGGGCAGGTACGCCATTCGAATCATAAAGTACATCGACCACCTCATTAATCCCGGCGTAATCATCACAAAGTATGCCTCACTTGTCATCCACAATGATTATATGTGCTTCGGTTGCCTGCACGACACTGATGCCGGCAGGGCCCGGTATGCTTTTTCCAGGCTGATTTCCATTACTCTTGTTGTTCCACGGAACGATCAGCGGTTACTCATCATCCAGCAAACCGGCATTTGCTCGCTGGGCAGGTTGCCTCCTGTGTCATCTTCTATCACCATCAATTCTTGAGCCCCGCTCAGCAATTATTATCCATTAACATTATCACACCAACAAAAATGAAATCCGCAGTCGAGCGAGTCGACCGTTATAAATCCCTACTCAGGATAATGGATCTGTATCCTGATGCCCTAAACGGCAAATCTGAGATCCTTGCTGCAAAGGGAAACTTCGCAGCAACTACCGAACAACTGGAAGGTATTATTTCCGACCTGGTGTACCCTCTTGCCTTTGTCCGCCGCGCACAGATTGATATGAGGCGCCGGTTGCGTTCCGAATTTCAGCGCATGTCGCGCATAGGCATTCTTGTTGCCAAAAAGCACAACGACCAAATAATGCTCTCGCAGATGAAAGGCTATCGAAGTATGGTTTACTCCCTTACCTCGTTCAGGCTCCGTGAGAGTTCTTTCGACCTTGCCGATGTGCTGGAAGCCTATCCCGAGGATGGCGAAACCATTGGTTTTACTGCCGATGATATCACTGCCTTCCGCCAGCTTGCCGGCAATTTTGCTGAAACGATGCAGTCTGTGCGTGAGCAGTTCGACGACAGGCGAAAAAAGCGGCAGGACGTGCGCGACCTGTTTAAAGTTTGTGACGGCATTCTTAAAGAATCGCTTGATCCCTTTATCCAGATAAATGCGGCCATCTTTCCCGATCTCGCTACTGCCTATAAACTCATCCGCTACAATAGCGGAAAGAGTAAAAGTGCGGGTACTGCGGCATCGGAAACCGCTGAAATATCGGGTACGGTAGCCGATGCATCCACCAATCTCCCAGTTGAGGGGGCAACCGTATTTGTAACAGCCTACAACCTGCTCACCGAGACCGACGCCGACGGGATGTATATCTTCGACGGGCTTGCCCCCGGCGAATACCGTGTGGCTTGCAGCGTCAATGGTTATGAACCACCGGCAGTACAGGCTGTTTTGTTGGTCGAAGGCGGCAGCACCATTGCCGACTTTTTCCTTACGGCCTTGCAAAGCCCGGTTACCTGATTAATGCGGTTCAATGCTTAATCACCTGATCAAAAACAACAGCCGGCAGAGGAATCCGCCGGCTGTTTGCATTTTAAAAGAAGCTAAAGCGCCTTTACTTTGCCGAGTAATAGCACACTTTGGGCGATACAATCTTTTCTTCCTTCTTAAGCGATTGTATAGCCTTGTCAACAGCAGCCTTGTCAATACCTGCCTGGGCAGCTATTTCGGCCGATTTTAATGGTTTGTCGGAACTCTTCAAAGTTTGTAGTACGATTTCTTTTGTTTCCATATGAGAGGGTTTTTGGTGGTTAAAGGTTAAATTTTGAGAGGTATGCACTGGCAGCACGAGCGATAGTTCCCGCAAAGCAGAGATGATGCCCCGGATATGCAAAAGTAATCAGAAATGAAGAATTTCGCATCTGATGGTATGGCATCTTGAAAAGGCGCCGGAATTGTAACGAACAATATAAGGCATTTGGGCGACAATTTTCAGCAGTTCCCCAACCGGGCTGGTATACCCTTCACCGTTTACCGGTATTACCAATCGCATTTTATCCGATAAATACCGGTGTATGTTCAGAATGAAACAGTTACAATAGAACGGAAAAAAAATTCATTTTTTTTACATTGTGCAGTAGTGGTAAGAGGCGTTGAGATTGTCATTACTGGTAAAATATGAAAGCAGGATGGAGGCTTCAGTGACCTGCGTTCTGCGTAATACTGTCGAATTCAACGTGTTGTTAAACTTTATGAACAGGAAATCAACAAATTTCCTTGAGAATTCAAAGACAATGGATATATTTGCGGTTCAAATCGGGGCATTACCCCTGAAGACTACACGGCAAAAACATGTAAACTGATTAAAAACTAACTGCAAACTAAATAATTACTAACAATCGTACCGGTAGCTTAATTCCTTAAAATAAGTTTCGGTGAATAATTTCCCAAGAAAGGAGGGCTTGAACTCGTATAATCTGCAATACAACATTTCATCCAGAAATTCAAAAAAGAGAATCCGTTTCTTCCCACAGGCGATCAAAGGCGGCAGCAAAGCAAAACATTAATGGTTTTGACCAGCAGCAAGTGTTTGTGATGCCTGATACACATTCATTAATAAACCAATTATGCAATTAATCTACACACAATGAAAAAACAAATCACCAAAAGCCTGCTTTTACTGGTTATGCTGATTGGAATGGCCTCGGCAACATTTGCCCAGGGAACCATTTCGGGCTGGGTACGCAACAGCGCACTCAATCCAATCATTGGCGCCACCATTTCGGCAGCAACCTACACTTCAACTACCGGAGCTGGCGGATCGTACACCATGCTTGGTGTTCCCGCCGGTACCTATACCGTTGGCTGTGCAGCTCCCGGGTACAACTCATCCGTTGTTACAAATGTCGTGGTGACCGATGGTGGAACGACAACGCTGAATTTCACGTTGACCAATCCTACCATGAGCATTACCCCGAACCCGTTCAACGTGATCGTTAACCCTAACGAGTATTACACAGAGAACATGTACATCCTCAACGAAGGAACCGGCAACCTCCACTGGACGGGTGTCATCAACTTCCCTCCCGATGATGATTACAACGGTTCAACCGCTTCATCCGCTGCTTCACTCAATGGAAGCACCCCGGCGAATTCCTTAGTACCCGGATCGGACAACAGCCCCTACACATCTGATGTGACCGGGACTTCCGATGCCATCTGGAACCAGGAGTTCTATTTCAATGCCAATGCTGCTGCAGAATACGGCGTTGAAACCGATGGTAATTTCATCTACACTTCAACCTGGAATGTTTCCGGTACTTTCAACAAATACCAGAAAGTCGGTTCAGCATGGACTTATGTTGAAACCTTCACTATTCCCGGAGTTGGCGGAATAAGGGACCTCGCTTTCGACGGAACCTATTTCTATGGCGGTGCCAACAGCACTACCATCTACAAAATGGATTTTACTTCCAAAACTCTTGTAGGTACAATCTCCACCACACAAACCGTAAGGCATATTGCCTTCGATCCTGCTGCTGACGGCGGTGCCGGCGGTTTCTGGGTTGGCGCATGGAATACCCTTGCTCTTGTTAGCAGGACAGGTGCCGTTCTCACGACCACCACTGCTCCTCTTACAGCTATTGCCGGTTCGGCTTACGACAACAAATCAACAGGCGGACCTTTCCTCTGGCTCTTTAACCAGACCACCGGCGCTCTCGGTACTATTTACCAGTATAAAATAGCAACCCAGTCGCTTACCGGTATTACCCACAATGCTAACGATATCCCCGGATTCAGCGGCTCAGCCGGTGGCCTTGCCACTTCGCTCGGACTTGTCCCCGGAAAACTCGTTCTCCTTGGCTCAGTTCAGCAATCACCCAACCTTATCTTCTGCTATGAGCTGAAAACCATGCCCAACTGGTTTACACTCGACCAGTATTCGGGCGATGTTGCAGGAACCACCAACTACCAGCTCCCCGCTCATTTTAATGCTGCCAACCTTACTGCCGGCACCGTTAAAACCTGTGACGCTGTTTTCACATCAACTCCTGATGTTGGTACCTGGACTATTCCTGTCAGCATGACCGTTCAGGGAACCCCGCTTGAAACTCCCCAGAATCTTGTTGCTACACTGGTTGACATGCTCACCGGTGAAGTTTCGCTTACCTGGGATGCCGTTTCACCAACAGGTCTCCTTAACTACATCATAAAACGCGACGGTGTTCAGATTGCGACCACTACAACCAATGCCTATACTGATATGCTGCCCGATTACGGTACTTATTCATATATCGTACTCGCAGTTTACAGCGAAGGCACCGGAGCTCCTTCGGCTCCTGCCGTAGTTGAATGGCCCAATCCCATCCTCACCCTCAATCCTGCCTCATTATCGGCAACCGTTTGGACCAATACAAGCAAGGAAGTAAACCTTACTGTTGGCAACGACGGCGAAGGTACACTCGCATTCAGCTTCCCCGATTTCGCCGGAACCGGTGGCGGTGGCGGCGGCCTGCTCACCTATTGTGCTGCAACTGCTTCAACCTGTGACGAATTCATTGGCAATGTTGCTTTTGGTTCAATCAACAATGGCAGCGGCTGTACCTATTATACAAATTACACCAATCTGCAGACTGAAGCCTTCTTAGGCTATACCATGCCCATCACCGTTACCAACGGCGGCAATGCTTATACCTCCGACCAGGTAGGTATCTGGATTGACTTCAACCACAACGGTACGTTCGACGGGTCGGAATACACAGCCCTTACACTCCAGGGTGGCGGTTCCTACTTTACCGGCAATATCACCATTCCTTTGACTGCAACCCAGGGACTCACCACCATGCGCGTACGCATGGCATGGGCAGCAACCCCTGCAGCCTGCGGTACACAAACCTATGGTGAAGTTGAAGATTATGCCGTGGAAATTAAACGCCTGAGCTACATCACCAGCGTACTTCCTTTCGAAGGTACTGTTGCCGGTGGCGAAACACAGAACGTTGAAGCTACCTTCTCGGCTACCGGTACTTTTGCACCTGCAGGTACCTATAACGATAACCTCGTTATCAACTCCAACGATCCTGCTCACACATCAGTAAGCATCCCCTGCACCATGATCGTTACCGTCCCCGGTATGATTTCGGGCGTTGTAACCGACGGTGTTACCAGCGAACTGCTCCAGGGTGTTCTGGTTACTGCAGGTTCATTCACAACCATGACCAACGAAAACGGTGAATATACCCTTACCTGCGATGCCAATACTTATGATGTTGTTTTCAGCAAAGTTGGATACCAGTCAGCTACCGCTACGGGTGTTGTCGTTACCTCGGGTGCTACCACCACCGTTAATGCACAGTTGTACGAAATGCCATATGCTCCGGCTTGCGCCAGTGCAGTGGTAAATGCAACCGATACACAGTGCGATGTTACCTGGTGTGTTCCCATGGGACCCTATGAACTCAACTATGATGATGGTACAGCCGAGAACTTTGCCGCATGGCAGCTCCCCGGCAACCTCAACGCCGTTAAATTCACCCCGGTAGGATATCCTGCAACCGTTGTTGGAGGTTTATTCTATGTTGGCGATGGTTCATTCCCAGCAGGTGGCAATATCATTGGTTCAACCTTTATTGCCCGCGTATTCGACGATGATGGCGCCAACGGACTTCCCGGCACCGACCTCTCAGGCGACGGCGTACTGGCAACAGTTACCGCTCCCGGTTGGGTTACTGTAACCGGCCTCAATGCCACCATTGCATCAGGCAGTTTCTACCTCGCCATGGAACAGAATACAGCCGAACCCGACTGTGCTCCTATTGGTGTTGACGAAAGCCAGCCAAAAGCATACCAGAGCTACTCGAAATTTGTCACCGCCGGTGGCAACTGGGTACTCTCAGCTTACCAGGACTTCATGATCCACGCTATCGTTAGCGGCCCTGTTGCCGATGACGACGCTGCTGTTTCAACCACAGTTATGGTTCCTGCCAAAGCCTCACTCGCCGGAGTTATTTCGCAGCATGTTCCTTTCACCGTTCCCGGTGTTGAAGGTGCAGCTACCCTTACTTCGCCCGAAGCTTATGCTACCGATGCAGTGCATCATTACAAACTCGTTCGCTTCCCGGTTACCGATCCTAATGGTCCTGTTTACGGAACCCCGGTTACCCTTACCAGCGATATTACTGCTAACAGTTATGTTGACGGCGGAACACAGTGGGCAAACCTTGCACAAGGCTGGTATGCTTATGGCGTGAAAGCTGTTTATCCTAACGGTCAGGAATCGGATTACACTTATACCAATATCGTTGGCCATAAGATGAAAGCCGATGTTACCATCAATGTACAGCTCGTTTGCGGTTTCGTACCCGGAACCGGAGCCGAAGTACAGATGATTGGCCTCGACTATCCTTATGAAACATACACCGCTACCGTACCCGCTTCGGGAACTGTTACATTCAACGTATGGAAAGGCAACTACACGGTTGACGTTCGTTACCCTGGTTACACTCCTTTCATTGTTGATTACAACATTACCGGACCCCGCACCATTGATGTTATCCTCGAAGACGTGAAATACGCTCCACGCAACCTTTTTGTTGACGCCAACACCCTCGTAGCTAACTGGGAAGCCCCGTTGCTCGAGCTTGTTAACGAAAGCTTCGAAGGCGCTTCATTCCCGCCCAGTGGCTGGCAGAACGTTTCGAACGGCAGTGGCTGGTTTGGTACCACCAATGGTGGAAGCTCATTCTTCGCTATTCCCGCTCATACAAAATACGCTTGCGTAAATGATGACGCTAATGATGAAGACAACTGCTGCACCTATCTTATTACCCCTGCAATGAACCTGTCAACAGCTCCCGGATTCGTTCTGAATTTCGACAGCTACTTCACAGGTGCATGGGGTGGTACTGCTACGGTAGAACTTACAACCGACGCCGGTGCAACATGGACAACCATTTACACTGTTCCTGCAGGAGCTTCATGGTCAACCAAATCCATTGACCTTTCGGCTTATTCAGGACCCGGCGGACTTTCCACTGCCTGGATCGGTTTCCATTACAATGACAACGGATCATGGGCCGATGGTTGGGCAGTTGACAATGTGTCAATCACCACCGGTATGAATCCTACCTTAGGTTACGGCGTATTCCTCGATGGCTCGCTGGTTGGTAACACCAACGAAACCACCTGGACATTCAATCCTTCGACTATCAACTGGGGACAGACCTATGTTGCCGGTGTTGCAGGCTTGTACTGCTCAGGTTACAGCGATCAGATCACTTACACTTTCACCAGCAACTTCCTCTTCCCGCCGCGCAACCTGCAGGGTGTGAAGAACGACAATGCTGCTGTTCTTACATGGGAACCTCCGTTAAGTGGTGACTACGCTCTTGCTGCTGCACAGCCAAGAACCGAAACCCCCAATACCAATGCGGAATACAGCCCAACCTATGCTTCCGGCAACGGTACTTATACCGATGCTACATGGGATATCCTGCTTACATTCCCCACAGATGCTGCTGGTAAAGCCGGTGTTTCTACCGATGGTAGCTACATCTATACCACTATCTGGAGCGGCGGTGGATTCCAGAAATATGACCTCTCAGGCAATCTGATTGAAGAGTTCAATATTTCAGGTGTAAACAGTATCCGCGACCTCGCTTACAATCCAAACAATGGTCACTTCTACGGTTCACCTAACAGCTCAACACTTTACGAAATGGACTTCACCAATAAAGTACTTGTTGGTTCCGTTTCAACCGGTGTTGCCGGAATTCGTCACCTTGCTTATGATCCTACCCTGGATGGTGGCAATGGCGGTTTCTGGGCAGGCGGCTGGGCCGATGATTATAAGATCAAGATGGACGGTACCGTGATTGGCGCTACAACTGGTTTCAACCTCTCAGCTGTTTACGGTTCGGCTTATGATGATGCATCAGACGGTGGCCCGTACATGTGGTACTTTGACCAGAACGGCAGCGGTGTTGATCTCTATCAATACAGCATTGCTTCAAACGCTTTCACAGGATTTGTAAAAGCTGCAACTGATATCCCCGGATTTGTCAGCGGTTCAATCGCTGGTGGTCTTGATGTCAGCACAACCATGGTTGCAGGAAAAGCAGTTATGCTTGGCCTCATTCAGCAGGATCTCGTATTTGTTTACGAACTCAGTGAGAATGTTACTCCTCCTCCTTCAACCAACCTCGTAAGTTACGTTCTCTATCGCGATGGCAATCAGATCGCCGAAGTTCCCAAGACCGATCTCGAGTACTGGGATATGAACCTCGATCCTGCTACCTATTGCTATGAAGTTACCGCTAAATACGACATGACAACCTTCGGTTTCCCCGGTGTATTTGCTCAGTCATTACCCGAAGGACCCGCTTGCGTTGACGTATTCTTCGGATATCCGCTTCCGTTCATCGAAGACTGGACAGCCGGTACATTTGACCTCAACCATTGGGTTGCAGGAGAAAACTGGATTGTTGACGGACAGCTTGGTAATCCTTACCCGACCGCCAAGTTCAAATGGGATCCCATCCTCAACGATTACAGCAGCTCACTCGAAACCTGGTGGATCGACGGTTCGTCGGTTACCACGACCACTCCTTACAAGATCTGGTTAGACTTTGATCTTGCACTGAATGATCGTACCTCTTCGACCAACGAAAAACTCAATGCCGAAGTATGGAATGGCACCGCATGGAAAGTGGTAGGCGAATATGCCAACAATGGCAGCTTCGACTTTACTACACAGCACATCGACATTACCAGCAAGGCAAAAGACAAGGTTTTCAAAGTACGTTTCAATGCCAATGGCGAAGCCAGCAACGACATCTTCTACTGGCTTGTTGACAATGTTAAAGTATATGTTGAATACCAGTTCAATGCTCCTACAGTTCTCGTAGCCAGTCCTGCAGCAGCTACCGGAACCATTGTGAACGACATTCACCTTACCTGGACAGCTCCCGAAGGCGGTGGCGGTGGAAGCACCCATCCTCCTGTATGGATTCACTGGGATAGCGGTGAAAACAGCGATGGTATCGGTACCGGCGGCGCCGCTGACTTCGACATTGCAGCACGTTTCGACGTATCGCAGCTCGAAGAATTCGACGGCATGGCTCTTACCAAGGTAGCCTTCTTCCCCAATGAAGCTGCTTGCGAATACTCAATAAGGGTATGGCAGGGCGACATGGCAGCTACACTGGTAGTTGACCAGGTTGTTAGCAGCCCGACCATTGGTGCATGGAACGAAGTAACACTGGATACCCCGGTTGAACTTGACGTTACCCAGGAACTGTGGTTTGGTGTAAGGTGCAACGCTACCGCCGGTTACCCGGCAGGATGCGATGCAGGTCCGCAGACACCTGATTATGGCCAGTGGATTTATTTCCAGGGCGCATGGCAGAACCTTGTTGACCTCAACAGCTCACTTACCTACAACTGGAACCTCCAGGGATACCTCGAATCACTTGATGATTCCCCGGCAACCCTCAGCCCGATTGTGAACAACGAAGTACGCAACAACAGCGGAACATTGGCAATGGCAAACTATGCAGCTTCAGCCAATGCAACCTTTGTACCTGCCGAAACCACACAAACGGATGCCCCGATGGATCTGACAGGTTACAACGTTTACCGTCGTCAGTATGTTGATCCGATCCCCGGCACAGGATATACTACCCTGAGCGATTGGGCTAAGATCAATACCGAAGTGGTAGTTCCTACCGAATACTGGGACAACAACCTTCCGAACAACTGCTACGATTACTATGTAACGGCAGTTTACACTGAAGGCGAATCGGCACCTTCGAACATTGACGCCTGGAACTGTATAGTTGTAGGAGTTAACAATGTAGAGGTAACCGATGTACGCGTATATCCGAATCCTGCAACCAGCTATGTAAACATTGACCTGACAAAGGAAATCAAGAGCATAGCCGTTTACAATGCATTAGGATCGGTAGTGATGCAGAAGAACATCACGGGCGAAAGCACGGTGATACTGCACACGACCAATTACGCAGCCGGCGCTTACAATGTAAAATTTGTAAAGGCCAACGGCGACACCTTCAGCCGCAAGTTTGTTGTGGTTAAGTAACCATCCTTCATTGGAATATGTAAAGAGGCTGCCTACAAGGGCAGCCTCCTTTTTTATGCTCCTTTAAGAGCAATGTTTAAAAACCCTGTCAGGGTTTCAAACCCTGACAGGGTTATTCCTGAAAAACAAATCCGCAGTTTCAGGCGATTACACCGTTGCAAAAAAGGAGAATAAGGCTCGCAAACCCATGTCAGGGTTATTCTATTCAGACTAATCCTCTACCTTTGCGGCATGATTTCAGTGAGCAATCTTTCCGTCCATTTCACCGGAGATTATTTATTTGATAATGTTTCGTTCCTAATAGGCGATCGCGACCGCATTGGGCTGGTTGGGAAAAACGGCGCCGGTAAAACCACGCTCATGAGGATAATTGCCGGCGAAATGGCTTCTGAAACAGGGGTTGTGGCGAGCCCCTCAGGCAGTAGCATCGGCTATCTGCCTCAACAGGTAGATACCAGCAGTCGCCGCAATGTGTTGGATGAAGCCATGACGGCATTTACCGAAGCACAGTCACTTCACGAAACCATTGAGAAGCTTACCAATAAGCTGGCAGAAAGAACAGATTACGAAAGCGATTCATACAACAACCTGATCAACCGGCTTCACGACGCTACCGACCGTTTTCACATGATTGGCGGTAATACGATACAGGAAGACGCCGAAAAGGTTCTGAAAGGACTCGGTTTTGATACTGCTGAATTTCAACGTCCGGTGAGTACCCTGAGCGGTGGTTGGCAAATGCGCGTTGAACTGGCTAAAATTCTGCTGCGCAGCCCCGATGTCGTGCTCCTGGACGAGCCTACAAACCACCTTGATATTGAATCAATCCAATGGCTGGAGGAATTCCTGATTAACTACAGGGGCGCCGTAATGATTGTTTCGCACGACCGGGCTTTTCTCGACAATGTGACCACCCGCACCATTGAAATCATGCTAGGCAGAATCTATGATTTCAAAGCCGGATATTCAGAGTATGTAGAATTGCGGAGAGAGCAACTTGAATTGCAAAAAGCCGCCTACGACAACCAGCAACAGCAGATTGCACAGATCGATCGCTTTGTTGAACGGTTTCGCTATAAAAGTACCAAAGCCCGCCAGGTACAGTCCCGGATAAAAATGCTCGACAAAATGGATAAGATTGAGCTTGACGAGGTTGACAGTTCAGCCATCCATTTCAGGTTCCCACCTGCGCCGCGGTCGGGCAGGGTAGTGGTGGAAGCATCATCGCTCACCAAGCGTTTTGGAGACAAACTGGTGCTCAGCAAGCTTGAATTTGCCATTGAACAGGGCGATTTTGTCGCCTTTGTGGGGCGCAACGGAGAAGGCAAAACGACACTCGCCAAAATAATCACAGGCAATCTTCAGTACGAAGGGCAATGTAAAATTGGCCATAACGTGGTGATAGGATACTATGCCCAGAACCAGGCCGAAATGCTCGATCAGGAGAAGACTGTTTTTCAGACGATTGACGATGTTGCAGTAGGCGATATGCGGCCCAAAGTCCGTAATATACTCGGCAGCTTTTTGTTCGGCGGCGACGCCATTGATAAAAAGGTGAAAGTGCTGTCGGGCGGCGAAAAAGCACGGCTTGCCATTGCTCAGTTGTTGCTGAAACCAGTGAATCTCCTGGTACTTGATGAGCCTACAAACCACCTCGATATGGTGAGTAAGGACATTCTGAAAAATGCCCTGCTGCGGTTCGACGGCACACTGATCATTGTGTCGCACGACCGCGATTTCCTCCAGGGCCTAACTGACAAGGTTTTTGAGTTCAGAAACCATGAAATAAAGCCCTACCTCGGAGATGTTTATGCCTTCCTCGAAGCACGCAAACTTCAGTCGCTCAGCGAACTGGAAAGGAAAAAGCTGACCAGACTGCAAGAAGAACAGGCAATTAATGATAAAAAGTTGAATTACGAGCGCCGCAAACAGCAGGAGCGCGAAGTGAGAAAAGCGGCATCGGTAGTGAAGAAACTGGAAGAAGAGATTAATAGCCTCGAAGCCGAAATTGTACTATGGGATGCACGGCTAAACGATCCTGCCAGCCATACCGATTCGGCTACCAGCGCCGGACTTTTCAGGGATTATAACAAGTTGAAGGAATCGCTCGACCAGAAAGTAGAACAATGGTCGGTGGCCCACGAAGAGATGGAAAAACTTCAAAACGAAGACTAATTCCTGCTATTTCTGCCTCGAAACCAGGCTGTTGAACAGGTCCTTTAAAACCTGCTTTCGTTCAGGTGCAACAGCAGGTTGCTGAAGT
>JAKLFM010000010.1:14676-67060 GCA_022711175.1 Bacteroidota bacterium
GGGTATCAACTGGAATACTGCATTCAACGAATTTTGATCTGAAATATTCCACCTTTTCTTTTGGCTCAATTATTGAATCCGGAGAGTAAGCTTTCAACAAACGGGCTCGTTCAGGTTCAGATTTCTCAAGCAGCTTCAGGAATAGAAAAGTCTTTTTCCCCGCCATTATATCGCCTCCGGGAGTTTTGCCAAAGGTTTTCTCGTCGCCAAAAGCGTCGAGGTAATCATCCATAAGCTGAAAAGCCATTCCCAGCGCAATACCTGCGTCGTACAGCGATTGCTGATCGTCAACTGAGGCGCCTGCAATAATTGCTCCCGTTTTAAGGCTGCATGCCAGCAACACTGCCGTTTTAAGCCTTATCATTTCGAGGTATTCGGCCAGTGAAACGTCATTGCGGGTTTCAAAATCCATGTCATATTGCTGCCCTTCGCAAACCTCAATCGCGGTGGTATTAAAAAGCCCTGCTACTGCTGCAATTGCCGTTGGGTGTGTAAGCGTTACTTCCCGGTTTGCCATGGCGAACATGGCATCGCCTGATAGAAGGGCGATATTGGTATTCCACTTTTTGTACACAGTTTCTTTCCCGCGGCGGAGCGGAGCCTGGTCCATTACATCATCGTGCAGCAGCGTGAAATTGTGGAACAACTCGATACCGATGGCCGGATGAATTGCATCAGCTAAATCGCCACCAAACATGTCGCATGCTGATAGCACCAGCAAGGGCCTAAGCCTCTTGCCTCCCAGCGCGAGGGTATAGGCAATGGGGTCGTACAGATTGGCAGGCAGCGATGGAATTTTGAGTTCGCTGATGGCTTTGCTGATGGTTTGCTGTATTACTTCTGCGGTGAGCATACTGGCTAAATTTCGGATTCGGGAAGCTCAAGCAGGTAATTGCCGTAACCACTTTTAAGCAAAGGCTGAGCAAGGATCTCGAGCTGGCGTCGGTCAATAAAACCCATGCGATAGGCCATTTCTTCGATGCAGCCGATCTTCAGACCCTGGCGTTCTTCGATGACCTGAACAAACTGAGATGCCTGCAGCAGCGATGAAAAAGTCCCGGTATCGAGCCAGGCAGTACCGCGGCTGAGAATGCCCACTTTGAGCTTCCCCTGCTCAAGATAGTAGCGGTTTATATCGGTAATCTCGTATTCGCCACGGGCGCTGGGCTTAATGTTTTTCGCCACTTCTATCACCGAATTATCATAAAGGTATAAGCCTGGCACCGCGTAATTTGATTTCGGCTGACGGGGCTTTTCTTCGATGGAGATTGCCCTGTTGTTTTCATCAAATTCCACCACGCCATACCTTTCGGGATCCGAAACATGGTAGGCAAAAACCACACCGCCATCGGGGTCGTTGTTTTCCTGCAAAAGTTTCGACAAGCCTGTGCCGTAAAATATATTATCGCCAAGCACCAGCGAAGCTTTGTCGTTACCGATAAAGTCAGCGCCAATTACAAACGCCTGGGCCAATCCGTTTGGCACATGCTGCACGGCATATGAAAAATTGCATCCCAACCCGCTGCCATCGCCCAGCAGCCTTTCAAATCCGGGCAAATCGGTAGGTGTACTGATGATAAGCACATCGCGAATACCGGCCATCATGAGCACGCTCAGCGGGTAATAAATCATCGGCTTGTCGTAAATGGGCATCAGTTGTTTGCTCAGCGCAAGTGTAATGGGGTGAAGCCTTGTGCCCGAACCGCCGGCAAGAATAATTCCTTTCATGGCGCTTTTATATATTAGTTCTGTGTAATTCGTTTAAGTTGTATGCGAAGATGATGAATAGAGAACCGGAATTAAAAATCATTTTTTCTCCCGATTGTAATGCCCATTGCCTTCATCGTCGCCATCATACACCTCGATAATGGGTTCGCCTTCAAAAGCCTTGGTAACTAAGAACTTGTCGAGCGAAAGCAGGAGCGAAGGCAACACAACCACATTAAAGAACATGGCAATAAACAGGGTTGCTGAAATTAGGATTCCCAATGCCTGGGTTCCGCCGAACTCGGAAACAATAAATACGCTGAATCCCAGTACAAGAACAATGGAGGTGTAAATCATGCTGAAGCCAGCTTCGCGCAGGGCATTAAGGGCTGAAAGCTTAATATTGCCTCCGGTAACCCTCAGTTCGTGCCTGTAGCGCGACAGGTATTGTATGGCATTGTCAACCGAAATACCCAATGCGATACTGAACACAATGATGGTACTTGGTTTTATGGGTATGCCGGCAAATCCCATGATGGCTGCCGTAATGATGAGCGGGATGATATTTGGCAGCATCGAAACGATAATCATCCTCAGGCTCGAAAACATGAGCGCCATTAGCAGTGAGATCATCACAATGGCAATGGCTACGCTCATAAACAAATGCTTGATAAGGAACTCGGTACCCCGCACATACACCACGCTGTTGCCGGTGATATTCACGGTGTAATCTTCCTTGTCGAAAATGGCGTCAACCTTGGGTTTGATACTGTCGAGCAGGCGCTTCATATCGTTGGTACCAACATCGGCCATCTGGAAACTGACCCGCGTGAATTGTTGCGTACTGTCGATAAACGAATTCAGAACCGTGGTTTTGCCTTCTGATTTCCTGGGAAAGTAGGAAAGAATAAAATTCCGCTCCTGTGAATTGGGCAGCGAATAGTATTCGGGTTTGCCGTTAAAATAAGCCTGTTTGGCAAATTTCATCAGTTCCGACAACGATAATGGCTTTGAAAACTCCTTGTGTTTCAAAATTTCCTGCTGTAGCTCCTCAATTTTCTCGATGGTTTGCATCTTCATGACTCCCCGTTTCTTCTTGGTGTCAATAGAGATTTCGAAAGGCATTACACCACCGAAATTCTTTTCGAAAAATTTAAGGTCAACATAAATGGGGTCGGAGGTTTTGATATCGTCAACCACCTTACCCGAAGTGCGCATTTGCGTAATGCCTGCAATGCCGATCAGCACAAGCACTCCGGCAACACCATAAATCCATGCCCGCTTGTATTGTATCAAATGGATGATCTGATTCAGAATCTTGCTTAATATCTTGTTGTCGAGGTGCTTAACATGCTTTTTGTCGGGAGGTTTCTGGTAGCTGAAAATGATGGGCAGCAGCGATATGGTAAGCAGGTATTCGAGCATGATGCATATCGAAGTGATGATACCGAACTGCCGCAGCATTTGGTTCGACACGAGAATGAATGCTGCAAATCCCATGGCTGTAGCGGTATTCACCATGAGCGATGCAAACCCGATGCGTTGCACCACCCGCGAAAGGGCTTTCATTTTGTTGCCATGCAGCCTGAACTCCCAGTGGTACTTGTTGACGATGTATATGCAGTTTTCGATGGCAATGATGACAATGAGAGAGGGTATTACACCAAGGAGTATCGTGATCTTGAAATTGAAAAGCCCTATCAGACCCAGCGCCCATACAATGCTGATGGCAACCACCACCAGCGAGCTGAGTACAATCTTTAGCGACCTGAAAAACAGGAACAGGATAAAGGCAGCAACGGCAATGGAAAGGATGATGAAGAGGTAAAGTTCTTTCTTTATTTTTTCCATCATGAGGGTGCGGATGTAAGGCATCCCCGAGTAATGGATTTCATGGCCTGTTTGGTGGCGGTATTGCTCGGCAGTCTGATGGATTTTGTTTACAACTACAGTGCGGCTTTTGTCATTCAGTTTCTTTTTATCCAGCGTCACCGCCATCAGGTACGCGTCGGATTCGGCGTTGTACATGAGCCCTTCATAAAACTTGAGCCCCAGTATCTGCTTTTTAAGGGTATCAACTTCTGCCTGGCTGGCAGGTTTTTTGGTAACAACCGGCAAGTACTCAAACTGTTTGAGGCTGTCGCTTTTCACTACCCTCACCGCCCGTGTTATGGAGACAACCTCCTGTATACCGTCAATTTGCTTAATGTCGTTTCCCAGGTCGTACCAGGCATTGAATTCATTTAGCTGAAACATTTCAGGATTTACAACGCCAATGACCAGCACATTGCCGTCCTCGCCGAACATCTTTTTAAACTTCTCATACTCAAGATACCCGCGATCGTTGCCCGGCAACATGCGCACAAAGTCGTACGACAGTTTTACATCCGTAGCCTGCCAGGCCATAAATGCGGTGATAAGGAGGATACCGGCGAGTATTCCCGGCCGGTTACGAAAAATGATTCTTACAAGGTGACTAAACATATCAGTAAATGGGCATTCAATGCTTCTGCTGGGCGAAGGTACTTAATTTTCAGAACCTGACCTCGTTTCTAATAATTCTACTTGGACAGATCCAGTTCTATCAATTTGTGGTCAAGCAAGTTACAAATGTTTTTTCTCTAAGTAATAAAGCAGCAAAAAAATACCCGCCTGAAAACAGGCGGGCATTGCAGCTATATGCGCAATAAATTGTCGGCACTTTAACTCCATTTCAGTATTTTCCTGAAATCATATTCTTCAGGATCTTTCAGGTATTTTGAAGCTGCTTCATAGTCTTCTTCGGTAAGATACTGGATACTCTGCTCAAAAACCATACGGGCTTTCTGGCTGTCCATATGTACCATACGGGTCCTAACCTTGCCATGCTTATCTTCCACATCCTTGAGGAACAGCGGGGCAATGTCGCCAGTAGGGTCGCTGGTAACCATGCAACCGGTGAGGCCTTCGTCGAAAAGCCTTTTTACGCCAATACCAAGCAGGCTGCAGTAGAGCAGGTCGAAAGCAGTGGGCTGGATACAGCGCAGTTCGTAACCCATTTCAACCGGGCGGCTTTTCACATCAATGCCGAGCTGTTTCAGCTTAATCTGCAGCAGCATGTTGTAAATGTGCGCCTTACTCACGGTTCCAAGTTCGGGATGGCCGTGCTCATCGTAGGTAAACTGTATACCCGATGCTTCCACTTCGTCGTCGCTCATCGAGTGAAAAACGCCTTCGCTCACTATAGCTACGCCATAAGGAATGCCGAGGATTTTACGTTTGATGATGGATGAAACAATGAGGCGGGTGATTTTTTCGAGGGTGACGTTGGTTTTATCGAAGAGTTCGGGGATCACGATCATGGGGTAGTGGCATGCGGCCCCGATACCGAAAGCGAGATGCCCGGCTTCGCGGCCCATGGCCGAAACCACGAACCAGTTGCCCGACGAACGCGCATCTTCGTAAATGGTGCGGCCAATGCGCACACCTTCCTGCTTCGCGCTCTGGTAGCCGAAAGTAGGCTGGCCTTCAGGCAATGGAAGGTCATTGTCGATAGTTTTAGGCACGTGGATATTCTGGATGGGGAAATGCTTTTCAGCAAGGAATTTTGAAATGCGGTTGGCTGTTGAGGCCGTATCGTCGCCACCTACAGTTACCAACAGCTTGACATCATTCTTTTTGAAGAAGTCGGTCTTAAACTCCAGGTCGGCAGGCTTGTAGCGGCTCATGCGCAAAATCGAACCACCCACGTTGTAAACGCGGTCGGCGGTTTCAAAATCAATGTCGATGGTGGATGGGTTTTCGGTAAACAGGTTTTTATAGCCGTCGTGCAGGCCGATAACACGGTAATTGTCGCGAAGAAATACTTTGGCCACCGAGCTGATCACGGTGTTTATACCGGGTGCCGGGCCTCCGCCGGCAAGTATCAGGATAGAACCTTTCATGGGAGTTAGTTGTGTATGTGATTTTTTATTGAAGCACGCAAAAGTAAGATAAATCACAATTATTGCATCGTGATGCTGCGAAACGAAAATGAAAAACCGGGGAAGTTATGTTGAAGCCCTACGGGCTATAGCAGTATTTTGGAGTGCATCTGTTTTATTGATGTTAAAGCCCTACGGGCTATTGGGAGACGTACTTGCTGATCCTTTTATTGATATTAAAGTCCTACGGGCTATGGCAGAACATTGACGAGTGTCTGTTTTATTTATGTCGAAGCCCTACAGGCTATCACTGGGCATTTAAGTGCGTCTGTTTTATTGATGTTGAAGCCCTACGGGCTATAGCAGTATTTTGAAGTGCGTCTGTTTTATTGATGTTGAAGCCCTACGGGCTATTAGGAGACGTACCTGTTGATCCCGTTATTGATATTAAGCCCTACGGGCTATCGCTGGGCATTTTAGTGTGTCTGTTTTATTGATGTAGAAGCCCTACGGGCTATTAGGAGACGTACTTGCTGAACCGTTTATTGATGTTGAAGCTTTACAGGCTATTGGGAGACTTACTTGCAGATCCTTTTTATTGATGTTGAAGCCCTACGGGCTATCGCTGGGCATTTTAGTGTGTCTGTTTTATTGATGTTGAAGCTTTACAGGCGTTCTATTAACTTCTGCGATTTTATGAGATTTTTTGCCCGTAGGGCATCAAACCCAATAAAACTCGAGGTAAACATGATCACTATTTCCCGTAGGGAATTAACACCTATTCAACAGCTTTGAAAGTGTACCGTTCATCATAATCAATCCCGAATGCTTTTAAGAAATCAGTGTACTCTCTTATAAACGTTTTCCTGGCATGGTGCTGTTTCTGTTTTTCGATATATCCGGCGATCACAGGAATTTGAGATTTGCCATACGAAAAAGCACCAAAACCTTCCTGCCACGAGAATTTTCCTTGCACAAGTTTGTTCTCATTAATCCATAACGATGAACTGCGCTTCATGTGAAACATCAAATCAGAAGGCGATTGCTTAGGATTCATGCTGACAAGCACATGCAAATGATCAGGCATCCCATTGATTGCCATCAATTTGTGTTCCTGCTGTTCGGCTATTCCTGTAATGTACTTATATAATCCTGCTTCCCAACTTTCGCAAATCAGTGATGCACGGTTCTGAACAGCAAATACAAAATGAATATAAAGCTGAGTGTAGGTATTGGCCATAATAATCTTTTTAAAGCATGGTTAGGATTGTTCGTTCTTTCTCAGACAATCTTTTTATAATTACACCGAGCAAAATCCTGCGTGAATGGATTTTTTTGAAATCAGCTTTTTTCCAGTACTGCAAACTGTGCCGTGCTGCGGCTTCGCTGTTCCACGATGAGCTGGCGACCATCGAGTAACCGGCTTATAGTAAGCTGATCATAATGGCGCACGGTTATCAGTTGCAACCCTGTGTTATAGCGGTATGCAAATTTCTCGCCCAGCAGTGCGGTTAATTTTTCCATTTTACGTTCGTTCTCGTCCATGCAAATACTAAAGCTGATGGCCGAAACCTGCATCATGTTCACCCGTATGCCGCTGGCCGCCAGCGCCGAGAAGATCTGGCTCAGGTTTTCCTCCGCGATAAACGAGAAATCCCTGGGTGAAAAACTCAGCAATACCTGGTTGGATTTGAGAATAATACTCGGAATGGCATCGTCCTCCGAAGTGGCTGCGCTGATGGTTGTTCCGGGCGAAGCCGGCGACACGAAAGAGCGTACTTTCAAAGGAATACTCTTGTTTTGCAATGGTTTGATGGTCTTCGGATGGATGACTGAAGCGCCGTAATAGGTCAGTTCAATGGCTTCGCGGTACGAAATATGGTTGATAAGGGTGGTGTTCTGGAAAAACTTCGGATCAGCATTCAACACTCCCGGAACATCTTTCCAAACGGTCATTTCGGTGGCGTTGAGCACATGCGAAAGTATGGCTGCCGAATAGTCGCTTCCTTCGCGCCCCAGGGTGGTGGTGTGTCCCGAGCCGGTTGCCCCGATAAATCCCTGGGTTAATGCAATGTGAGTCTCAGGGCTGTTACTATTCAGAAACGGCGTCAACGCCTTTGTAACCTGCTCCGTGGTAACTACCCAATCTACACCTGCATCGCGCCAGGTATCGTCGGTACGGATAAGATTGCGCACATCGAACCACTGACAATTGAAACCCTGCGATACGAGGTACTCACTCACGATCGTGGTGCTGATCAATTCACCAAAGCTAACGACCTGGTCGTATTCAAAATCGAAATTTGGCGTTGGTGGTGTGCATAAGTGTCCTTCGAGTTCTCCGAACAGCAGGTCGGTTTTGAAATAAACTAAATGGTTTTTATCGGGGAAAAGATCTGCAATGACCTGCTGATGATAGGTAATTACATCATTCAAAAGTTGTTGCAAGTTTTCATCGTTGTTGAACCAGGCATGCAGCACCTTTTCGAGCGCATTGGTGGTTTTGCCCATGGCCGAAACCACAACTACAAGTTGTTTCGGGGCGTAATTGCGAAGAATTGAGGCTATATTTTTTACAGCAGAGGCATCCTTTACAGAGGCGCCGCCAAACTTGAAGACTTTCATGTGCAGAGCTATCGTTAAAGATCGCAAAATTAATATATTTGTTTACAGGGAGAGGGAAGGAAAAAGAGTGCCGGGTGCCGCGTTCCTGGTGCCGGAAAAAGAGTGCCGGGTGCCGGGTGCCACAAATCACGAGATCATCCTGCTCCAACCATTAACCTTCCCGAAAGCTTTCGGGACCATTAACCAATCCACCATTACTTATTAACCATTTTCAACCCACTATCAACCGCTTCCTCCATGAAAACCTTAGTAGAATTTATCAACGACAAACAAGTGGAATATCCCGGCGCTACCGGAGAATTCACTAGGCTGCTGAACGATATTACCATTGCAGCCAAAATTGTGAACCGTGAGATAAGGATTGCAGGGCTTGCCGATATAAACGGCATGTTTGGTTCGACCAACATCCAGGGTGAAGAGCAACAAAAGCTCGATGTCTTCGCCAACAACCACTTTATCAATGCATTGAAGCATGGCGGACAATGTGCAGCCATTGCATCCGAAGAAAATGAGGACCTCATCATTTTCGGTAATGCCTATTCGCAAAAGGGGAAATATGTTGTTGCCATGGACCCGGTTGACGGTTCCAGCAACATTGAAGTCAATGTTCCGATCGGGACTATTTTTTCGATTTACAGGCGATTGACCCCCGAGGGAACATCGGCTACGGTTGATGATTTGCTGCAACGTGGCCGCCGGATGGTGGCGGCAGGGTATGTGATTTATGGCAGTTCCACCATTCTTGTTTATACCACCGGCAATGGTGTAAATGGTTTTACCTACGACCCTTCGGTTGGTTTGTTTTTCCTTTCACATCCCGATATGAGGATTCCCGATACAGGCAACATCTATTCCATCAACGAGGCAAACTACATCTATTTTCCTGATGGGGTGAAGAAATACATCAAGTATTGCCAGGAAGATGACAAAGCAACCAACCGGCCTTACAATACACGTTATATTGGTTCTCTCGTAGCCGATGTGCACCGCAACATGCTGCGCGGCGGCATTTTTATTTATCCCGGTAACCGAAAAAACCCTACCGGCAAGCTAAGGCTGCTCTACGAATGTGCGCCTATGGCATTCATCATCGAACAGGCCGGTGGCAAGGCTTCCAATGGCTTCACTCCCATACTCGATATCGAGCCCTATGATATTCACCAGCGGGCGCCATTGTTTATTGGTTCAAAACAAATGGTTGCAAAAGCCGAAGAGTTTATGAAAGAGTACTCCGGCGATTTTAAAGACCTCCTGTAAAACAGCTTCTATCCAACAGGCAAAGCGAATGAAATTCGGAATGCAGGCCGGCATTTTGAAGCGCCGGTTTGCCGAAAGACATTAAGTGTTTGGAGGTAAAGGTCGCTTTCATTGCAGGAACAAGGCTAAATAAGCCCTTTCAGCACCGCAATTTTCACCAGGCTGGCTGTGTTTTTGGCTCCGAATTTGAGCAGGAGGTTTTTCCGGTGACTATCGACAGTCAATGGGCTGATAAAGAGTTTTTCACTGATTTCCTGGTTTGTAAGCCCGTCGGCAATGAGTTTCAGTACTTCGGCTTCGCGCCTTGTAACCATGAGTTCGTTGTTGCCGTTTTGCACTTTGCCTTCGGCAAGCTCTTTAACTCCCGGCCCAAGGTATTTATTTCCGCTGAGCACTTCATTCACGGCCACCAAAATGTCTTCGGGGTCGGAGGTTTTCAGCACAAAACCTTCGGCACCGGCAGCAAACATTTGTTCAACAATATGGCGTTGAGTGAGCGATGTTATTGCCAGGACTTTAACATTGGAAAAGCGATTCTTCACAGTCTTGCAAAATTCGATGCCGCTCATATCCGGCAAATGAATGTCAAGAAGAACGATATCAACCTGCTGTCCGTTCATAATGGCTAAGCCTTTACTGCCCGTTGATGCCTGCAGGCATACGAGTTCTGAGCCTGCACGATCGAGCAGGCGGGCAATGCTGTCGCTTACAATGGGGTGGTCTTCAACAATCAGGGCAATGGTGGGCATGGACGGCTGCTATTAAGAAGCAGCCTAAGATACTGAAAATTCCACAATGGCTTCAGTTCCTTTTCCGGGTTCGCTTGTTATATCAAATTTTCCATCCATTACATTTACACGGTCGCGGATGTTCATAAGCCCTTTACCATCGCCTGACCGGTCAGCAAGTTTTGCATCGAAGCCTTTGCCATTGTCAGTCACCTGTACACAAACCCGGCCAGCTTCAAGAAAAAGCTGTACATCGATGCGTGATGCGCCGGCATGTTTGATGGCATTGTTCACCAGTTCCTGGGTGATGCGGTACAGGGTGAGTTCAAGCTCACGCTTATAGCGGAAATCGTCGCCGAAAGCGCTGAAACCAATGCTATACTGTCCTCCTGCCACCTGGGCTGCAAAGTCCTGTATAGCGGTTTTTAATCCGTAATGCATGAGCGTTTCGGGCATCATGTTATGGGCAATACGCCTCAGTTCTTTTATCGAAGTATCGAGCAGGCCCAGTGCATGGTTAAAAGCGCTGAGGTTCTCGCTGGTTAGCACTGCATTTTCTTTCATGGTCGAAAGGTTTAATTTTACCCCTGACAACAATCCGCCAAGGCCATCGTGAAGGTCGTTTGCCAGGCGCGCACGCTCGGCTTCTTCGCCTTCGAGCACCGATTTTGTGGCAATGAGTTGGCGTTCTTTTTCAAGCTCCTGTATTTTCTGTTCCTTAAGTTCAATGGTCTGCTCCTGAATAACCTTCTTATTCCTGTAATTGCGAAGCACATAAAATGCCAGCACTAAAATCAGAACAATGAATGAAGCAAGTGTATAGAGTAGTATGTTCTTTTCGCGCTTCTCAGCCGAAAGCTTCTGAATTTCCTTTTCTTTTGTGGCAGTTCGATATTTGGTCTCCAGCTCGAATATCTGCTGCGATTTTTCAGCAGTGAAAATGGAATCTTTGTTATGCATATACCGGATATAGTAATCATAGGCGTTTTTGTAATCACCTGACTCGCTGTACGATTGAGCCATCGCTTCATAGATATAATAGATGCCGCTGGTGAACCCGTTCTTTTGCGAAAGCTCCAGCGATTCCTTATATGTGCTGATGGAGAGATCATACTGCTTAAGCCTGCGGTAGGCCATGCCAAGCGGAAACAGCGTTGAAGCGAGTAAGTCGGTTTCGTTGTGCGACCGGTAGTAATCGGCTGCAGCCTTGAGATACGGAAGAGCCTTTTCGGGTTGCTCGAGCTTGTTGTAGGCTGCCCCTATATTGATATAGTTATGCATTACCCTCGACATTTTTCCCATCAGTTCACTGTAATGGATCGACTTTTTAAAATAGCTGATCGAAAGCAGGAAATCTTCTCTTTTTTGCTCGGTGGTGCGCTGCTCACAGTATTCTCTTGATAGCGTGAGTGTTCCCAAATGGCTGTATATTTTTGCAAGATTCGCCGTATCATTGTTCTTTTCGTAGGTAGCCCTGGCTTTGTTGGTATATTCGAGCGATTTTGAGTAAATCTCCTGGTAATAATAAACGGTTCCGAGTTCATCATACAAATCGGCAAGCCTGGTTTCATCCTTTCGTTTTTCTTCTATCCTGAGGCAGACCAGGAAATGCTTGATTGCTTCATTATAGTTTTCCTGTTCAATCATATAGTCGCCGAGATGCTGGCAAATCAGGGAGGCTGCCTTCAGCCATTTAATCCTGATGGCAGGTGCGAGAGCCGGAAGAACAGATTGCAGCACCGAATCAGGATTGTCATTTCTCAAGTTATAAGCCTTGTCCAGGGCTTTTACGATGAAAACGGAATCAGCACGCAATGATGCCTGCAATGGTTTCGTTGAATTGTCGAGAAAGTTCGGGCTTTGTAGCATTTTGTCCACAACCCGGCCAATTGAATCGGCATCTGGGGCCTTTGAGGATGCAAAAACCTGGGACATCACCCAAACGAGGATCATTGTGAGTGATGTAAATAGCTGTTTCATAGGATATTTATGGCGTTTGACGGAATCATGGAGCCAAACATACAATGATTATGCATCCATGACAAAAATATGTTTGAAATCCTCATTATACTTCCCTGAAAAAAGGGATATTCTAATCAGGCAGGGAACTGTTGTCCGGGGGCGATGAATAATAAGCGCAAAAAATGCCGAAAAATCCCTAAAAATAGGGATTTGCCTGAAAAACAAATCAGGTATTTTTATCGTACTTTTAATGAGCAAAAACATAATAGAAATCAACCAATACTTCATACCATGAAAACATTTTTCAAAACATTACTGCTCGTCGTTTTTTCTGTCTGCATCAGCCAGGCTTATGCCCAGTTCAACATTCCCGGCAAAATCGAACGCAAAGTCAACAATCGTATCAACAATAAGATAGAACGCGGTATTGATAAAGGCCTCGACGAAATAGAAAAAGGGATAAAGGGCGACAAGAAAGATGATAAATCGCAGTCGGATGATAAAAAAGGAACCGAGGGCGACGACAGTAAATCGGGCAATGATAAAGGCCAGTCAGGAAAGTCGGATCAGCCTGCGCTGCAATCATACTCAAAATATGATTTTGTTCCCGGCGAAAAGGTGATCTTTTTCGAGGATTTCAGCCAGGATGCTGTTGGCGATTTCCCTGCTTTATGGAATACCAATGGGTCTGGCGAGGTGGTGGAAACCAATCTCTTCCCCGGGCATTGGCTCAAATTTATGCCGAAAGCCTATGCTGCTATATGGACCGATGAACTGCTCAAACTGCCTGAGAATTACACCCTCGAATTTGATATTATACCTACCTCTGCTAAAGAAGGCGAAGGCATGGCCGGCTACCAGATTTTACTTTACAAATGTAAAAACCTGAGGGAGATTGATGGTGGCTCAGTACCTTCTGATGCCGGTTTCTGGTTCACCACCGAATATTATGGCACACCCAGGTATCGCGCATACATAAACAAACCTGAGAGTGAACATATTGATATGTCGGGCAGCAGCGATGAAGATAAGTTCAAGCAGAAACTTAACCAGAAATATCATATTGCCATCTGGGTACAGAAAACCAGGCTCAGGCTTTACATCAATGAAAATAAGATATTTGACCTTCCGAAAGCTATTTCAACGACCAGCAAGTTTGACAGGTTCAGGGTTGCCGATGGAGCAGGGTTAATAAGCAACATCCGAGTTGCCATTGGTGCGCCCGATATGCGCAACAAGCTTATGACCGAAGGCAAACTGGTGACCTATGGCATTTATTTCGATGTAAACAAGGATGTGGTGAAGCCCGAATCAACCGGAACGCTGAAAGAAATTGCCAAAATCCTGAACGAAGTTCCTGATGTAAAAGTGAAAATCGTTGGCCATACTGATGCCGACGGCAAGGATGTCGACAACCTCGATCTATCGAAACGTCGTGCTGCTTCGGTGAAAAACGAACTTGTCAAAAACTTCGGTGTAAACGGCGACCGCCTGGTTACCGACGGCCTGGGCGAAAGCCAGCCTGTTGCTCCTAACGATACACCTGCCAACAAAGCCCTTAACCGCAGGGTGGAGTTTATCAAGATGTAACCCTTGCCGGAACATTCATTATTATATACCATTATGAGATTCGTCCTTGCTTTGGTACTGCTTACCGGTACGACAGTTTCGGTTGTTGCCCAGAAATCGGTGTATGACTACCTGGCCGAGATTCCGTATCTGCCGGGTACACCCTGCGAACGGGACGATTCCGGCCCCGCTACATTCAAAACCGACATCGCGAAAGTGCTTGGCGAATTATCGAAAGACATAGCCGCCCGTAATAAAAAGGCTAAAGCCTTTCTGAAAGAGCACGAAAAGGATGCCAGGGAAACGGCTGTTAAAAATTCGGGACTAGTTCTTACTCCTGCGCAAATGAAAGTAATGCAGCAGGAGAATAAGCATATGACACAAGCAGAGAAGGATAAACTGGCTAACCAGGTGATGCAGAAGAACATGGATGTTTCGATGAAGCAACTTGATAAATTGAGAGTACAAGGCAGCGATAAAGTAGATTCAGTAAAAGCAGCACGGTGGGGTGAGGCATATTCAACCCAGGTAAGTGCCGAGCGCGAAATCAATCCGGAAAAATTTGAAGCCAGGCAAATAAAAGCTAAGTCAACGCTCGACCTGGAAAAACAAATTAACTCCTTAACGCAGATACTTGCTGCAGGTGAAAACAAATACACCGAAAAGCTAAATGATCTTCAGGATCTTGCGGATTCTCTTTATCTGATTCTGTGAATGCATACAGATCCAATGCACGCTGAAGCGGATACAATTCAAGCCAGATTAGCACGCGAGAAAGCAGCCTGCAGTTGTGCAATGGAAGAAGCCAGCAAAAAAGTATTTACCAGAGTGAATTTTCTACTTGAAGAAATACAAACGCTTGAGTACTCCTACTGCCTGCCGCTTACACCAGAATACATTAAAATAGTGAAAGAGTACCGGGCGTATATTGAAACCATTTTTGACAAATGTAACCAACTGGAGGAGTTGCAGGCAGAGATGCTTTACCTTCAGACCGGAGTTAAAGATCCTGCTTTCCAACCCGGGTTGATGGCACTGGAGGTGGTACATCATTATGCCGAAATGGTAAGCAATGTATATAAGTACAAAATATCGGACAGACCGCTGAACGATGAAGAAAAGAGGAATCTTCAGACGATAGAAAACTAATGTGGAGATACAATGCGAAGGTGAATGACTTAGAAAAATCATAAAAATGACTATAAAGAAGTTATTGATGCTATGCCTCGCTCTCCTGTTGAGTTGCGGGGCATTTTCGCAAAAACAGGCACGCACTCCCGAACAAATCAGGAAGGAGATGGCCGCCGTACGTGAAAATACCGACTGGGGCGACGAGGCGGCAGCCAATAAAGCCCAGGCCCAAATAGAGGCTCTGGCTAAAGAGCTGATGATGGCCGGCAAAGCACAGCAACAGCAGGCGGCCGGCATGCAGGTCGACAGTGCCCGGCTTAAGGAGGAAGTGGATTATAAGATGAAACTATGGAGCCAGATGATGAAAATCGTTGATCAGGGAGAAAATGGTAAATGGGACCTTGCCAAACCTTTCAGGGAGGAAATTGTGGAAGAATATAAAGAAGATGATAACCCCAGCATCAAAAACCAAACCTGGCGCGACTCAATGCCCGATCTCACCATTAATATGTCAATGCCATATGTTCAGGTTGTTATTGACCAGATGATCGTTTTCAAGGGAATTAAAAGATTGATTATCATCTGCGAGCAGAAGGGTACTCCTGTTGACCTTGACCAGATACTGCGCAATGCAGCCGCTTACCCCCTTTCTGAACTCTATATTCTCAATTTCGGATCCTCTGTCACTGAATTGCCTTCTAGTATTGGCAATTTCAAAGCATTGACCGCATTAAGCTTATTGAACAATAACCTCAAAGAGTTGCCTTACGCAGTTACCGGGTTATCAGAATTGAAAGTTTTATATATCGACATGAACCCTGTTGAGCAATTGTTGCCTGTGGTCAGCCATTTGAAAAAACTCGAAATGCTAGGAGTGGCAAAAACAGAAATATCAGCATCCGAAATAGATATGATAAAACAAGTATTACCAGAATGTAAAATCCTCACACAATGAAAAGAGTTGCCATCTTACTTTCCCTTTTTTTGGGTTTTACATCATCTGACATAGTTGCCCAAAAACCACATTTCTTTATTGAATGCAATCAGGCTCTTGGTGATACGTCCCAGAAGTATGCAGCAGCTTATGCGCGTTTGGTGGCCGAGGAACTTAAGACAGCGTTTCCTTGTGCCAAGGTTAATACGCAGTCGGATATTACCAATAAATTAGACAAACTGAGATTTGAAATGCTGATGGGCCTTAGTGATGATGGTATTCCCTCTATGTGTGATCAATTGGTGCACGATTATTGGGTGCATCTGGTATTAATTGATTATGATGAAGGAAGGACAATGATTGTTGCCCGATGTTTTAAGTACAAAAAAATTGATTGTATTGCAGATGCAGGATATATCAGGTGTGCAAGTACTTTTCCGGCCATCACGGATGGATGTAAAAAGATCACTAAAAAATTAATCGACATGCTGTCCAAGTTCGAAGTGTGTCCTTTTACAGGTCCCGTCAACCTTACAGTTGAATCAGTCATTGATACCATGTCAACAGAGCAATACGAAGTGTATTGCAACGAAATGGACCAAACGTATTACAGGGAAGAATCCATTCACAACTTCACTAAGAGCGACTGGCAATTGCAGCGTTTAGGGATACCATGGGCTTCAGGGACAATGACATTTGAGACAAATGAAGCGACAAAACTGGAAGTTCAGAATGGTTGTTACAGATGCTCGTCGGGCAGACAGGGGGGAAGGATTTATACAAGGGAAAAATCGTTTAGAGTACAAGGAAGCGGGATTTCTACTGAAAGTATTTACCGGGGGAAAAAGCAGGATGATTTGCGGATCGAACTGGAGTTCATGGATGATGGTACTTATATTCTGACTGCCAGGGGTACATCAAAACCTGCACAGGGGGACGAGAAAGAAACTGAAAAGGCGCAGGGAACATGTGATAATATCCAGGACAATACTACCCTGCCTCGGGAAGTCACTATTCCGCTGAAAGTGATTTTAGGCCCTTTCCCTGGCAAATCAACTGATAAGATCCTGACGCAGAAAGATATCATAAAGAAAAGAAACTCCCTTACCAATGAAATGGAAACAATATCCTATGATTTTACACTGCAACATGATTAATACTTTCTCTTAAAATTCAGTACTGCAGGATTTTCAATACCAATCAGCTATGAAACAAATAATTGTGTTTACATCCGCCATCCTGATTTCAATTCTGACTTTAGGGCAGACCACACCCATGGAATACCTTAACGCCATTCCAAATCCTCCGTCAGATCCGTGCGGATATGATATTGGACAAAAAGCGCAATTCCTCGAAGAGTTGCAAAATACACTCAGCTCTTTTATGCAGGATGCTGAAAAAGAAAGAGAGGCATCTGAAAAATTCCAGGAAGAACACCAGGACGAACAAACTGTAAATGTGCTGATGAAAGCTGGCTATACACGTCAGGAAGCCGAAAAAATGAAAGACCTCGACAATATGAGCGATGAAGAAAAAATGAAACTGGCAAACCAGATGATGGGAAGAAATTATAACATGACAATGGCTACTGCAGAAAAGGTTGCCGACTACGACTCGCTTGAGCTCAAACGCTGGAGTAAAGCACAAAGCACCATGATGATGGCTGATGCACAGCTTGACCCTAATAAAAATCAAAAAAAGCAACAGGAAATAAAAAATGACCTTGATTTACAGAAAGAGTTCAATTTTCTCGATGATAAATTGAAAGCCGGTGAAAACAAATACATCGACATGCTCACCGAACTTGAGTTAAAAGCCGATACAGCCCTGGCAAAGCTCAATCCTAAAATTGACACGTTGTACAAAGACCTGCAGGAAGGCAACGGCGATGCCGATCAGATCATTGAGCGGATACAGTCGTTGAGACAAACCTATTGCGAAAAATTCACACCGTCTTACCTTAAAATTATTGAAGCATATAAAGGGTATGTGGTGGAACACTGGCAGCAATATTATGATCTGGAAGAACTTCAGTTGAAGATTACCGAAAGTCAGGTGGGCATGCGCGATCCCAACTACAAACCGGGCCAGCTGGCAATGATGAGAGTGAAAGGGTACCTGACTATGGTGACAGATGTGTTTAAATACAACCTGAACGCGGATGTAGGTGCTCAGTTTATCGGGTATTGAGCAATAGGCATATTTGCTGGCGGTTTTAAAAAGAAATCTGGCTTAAAGTGTAAGGCAAAAGCATATCATAAGCAATAGTAACAAATGTTTTCTAATACTCCTTGAAAATGAAAAGCTTATTATTTACTGTGCTTATTATTACAATTGCAGCCAACGGCCTGCATGCCCAAAGCGAAACAGACTGGCTTCCTGATCAGCCCGGGAAATGGTCGTTTCACCATAAAATTCATGGAGATATTGAAAAGTATAAGCTTACTTCAAATGAATTAACGGCACTTCAACAGAAGATCGATACCATTACTGAAACTTTCCACCGGAACCCGGTTTTAAAAAATCCGGTTGGTTTTGATCCATCTCTGAATGTCATGGTCTTGTCGGATGATAAGGTTGGATTTAAAACAATTTCGATGGCAAATGCCATAATTGAATATAGAATAGCCATACAATTTTGTCCCCTGTTCAGGGATGAATCGGGAAATGTGAAAAAGCATTGTACGGAAGTAACCAGTTGCGATATTCACGTAAATCAGCCAAAAGCTACTTCTGAAAAATACCTGCATTATTCGGCTTCCGAACTTCACCCTGCACCTGAAAAGCTTGAGATTGCGGCGCAAAATCTGAGTAAAATATTTATCAAACCCTTAGTGACCAAAGAACTGGCAGCGGGTGTTACGGCATATCAATCCGGCATTATCATTGTTTCAGACCCTAAGCGTACTTACTGGATCCCTGTTAAATCGGGTGAACTTTTCGATCAGATAATAGAATACTATAAAATTGTTCAGGAAAAGGACAATTCATACTCTTACGTGATTGAAGCAATTGAAAAAGAAAAAGGGGCTTTTACGACTGAACAACTGAATGGGCCGGCATATTTTACCACTGGCAACATTTCAGGAGTTACTGCCGTTGAAAACAACAGTCCGCTTGTGCGGTTTAATCCCGATTATTTCGATAAATCGCTGCCGCGAACTTCCATACAACTTATAGCGGTGCATACCCTGACAGAAGCTTTTTATGACAATTATGAATGCCCGTCCAAACATACGGCAGAACTGAGGCATTGTGAGTTCGTTAAACAGATTGATGGCAATGCATTGAAGGCGCTGCTGGATGTGAAATAGATGAAATGCTATGAAATATATACTGTTTCTCTTTCTTTTTCTGAGTTTAAGTATGGTGTCCTTCGCCCAGCCCGACAACATCAAACGCATTATGGCCAAGCAAAAGGCCGGCGAAGAACTTACCGAAGAGGAGGAAGCTACTTTCGAAAAGTGGATCGACGACATGGCCTCGGGAAAGAATACGAGTACAGGAAGCTTTGGTATCAAACCAGGTGCAAAACCCGAATGCCCTCCGCCCAAAACAGTTCCATTGAAACTTGCCGATCTCACGCGCGACAGCTATGTGGCTATGGCCAAAGGGTTGCTGGCAGTGTATGGCCCCAAATCGGGCGATCTGCCAGGGTTAAAATCATTGGTCGAAACATCAAAAAAGCCGACTGATGGCGCCGATATGGGTGCGCTATTCAAAATTGCAGGCGCCGGATCGGCATCGGTATATGTCACGGCAACCAGTGCCATACAAAAGCCCGACGATATTCTCACTGCCAACAACCTGGGGGTGGTGCTCAAGGACATGGGCGAATACACCAAAGCCTTGCAGGTGCTCAGGTATGCCGATAAACTCAAGCCCAACATCGGGCTGGTGTTGTGCAACACCGGCTGGGTGTACCGCGAAATGGGCTATAATACCGAGGCGAAGCTGTACTTTGATAAAGCTCTGAAAGCCGCGCCCGACATGGCCTCTCCCTGGCTTGGTCTTGGTCTTATCGCCAAATGCGAAGGCAATATGGCCAAAGCCGAACAATGTCTGCGTAAAGCCCTTCCTGACAAGTATTCGGCAGTGGGTTTCGCTGCCTATAAGAAAGCGAAAGAATCGCAACCGCCAAAGCCCGACGGCAATTCCGATTCTCCTTTGACAAAGGAAAAAGGCGATGCCGGTGAAGTATCCATACCCGAAATGCCGGTTTTTGAGCAGAAAGAAAGGACCATTGCCAACAAGGAAGCAGTGCAAAACTATGTTGCCGGCATTGATGCAAAGCTTCAGCAACTGATGCAGGAGTACAACTCCACACTGGCTGTGGTACGCCGGCAGGCTGAACAGGCCATGAAGGATCCGGATAACGCCATCGTCTTCAGGCGTGATTTTGCAAAGGAACTGATGATGTTTGAAGATGTTACTCAGCTGCTCTTCGGCGAAAACAGCAACTTCGGCCAGTCCGTTAAAAACGGCTCTGTACTGCTGGAGCAAAATTCAAAGTACATCGAGAAAGACCTGCCCGCGCTCATGCAGCACCAGGAGAAGATGCTTCGCCTGCAGGAACAGCTTATCAAATTACTTGAAGAAGTAGCAGCCTGCGGCGGTAACGAGTTTTGCGAGAAACAGGTTGAGGCGAAAATAGACCAGAACAAATACGAGTCGGAACAGGAAGCTTACCAGGTATGCCTGCTCAGCAAAGGCGAGATGGATATGTCGTATTCCAATACCTGCAAGGCATACAAAGGCGAATACAATACGCTAAGAGAAGCAGTCTACGATTATTATGCCTTCACAAACCCCATTCTTGAAAAAATCTACTCGCCCAGTTTCAATGAGTTGGAAAACCTTTACCGGCAGATGTTTGTGCTTACCCACGAAAAAGCCGTGCAGGGATTAGGTTCAGGTCTGCCCGAAATGGCTGAGAAATTTATGGAACTCGAGTGTGTTGAACCCAAGCCGCCCGATCCCCCGGCGCCAGCCCCTGACGAATCAAAACTTCCTGTAAAGAAAGAAAAAGACTGTCCGCTAGGCAACGGCATCAACCTTGGCTTTGGAGGCATTTCTTTCGAACTCGACTGCAGTCATGTTAAACTTTCGGGAGGCGAAGGGGTGTTGTGGTCGGTGAAGCGTGATTTCGACAAGCATGAAACGACCATATGGGGTGGTGTAGGGGCAAAAGGAACCTATGGCAACGGAAACGTGGAAGGCGAAGCCAGTGTGGGTGTTGAAGTCATCATAGGGCAGGGCGATGTAATAAAAGATGTTGCCTTCACCAGCAGCGTGAAAGCCGGGCTCGGCGGCCTGGTTGAAGGCGAAGTAAGCGGCAGGCTCGCGCTTGAAGGCGGGGCGTCTATCGAAAGTAATGCAGGATTTATAAAACCGGATTTCCCGCAGATGCCGGGCTCGGAATAAACAAAACCTATAGATCAATATGAAGCCAAATTTTTACCGGGGATTTATACTCATCATTGTGCTCATGGCCGCCATTCATTCATCAGGCCAAACTTCAGCCATGTACAAATATGTGAAGATTGATACTACCAAAGTAATTCAGGATGCGCAACTGGTCAAAATTGCTACCCGTTTCTACGACCGGCATTATAAACAGATCTACGATGCAAAGGAAAAAATGATGGTGGACCAGAGCTTTGGTAAACTGGAGGCACCCGGCGCCGATAGGTATAAACTCGCGCAGAGCTTATCATCAACCGCTGTTATGCTTACCGGTACGGGGCAGTCAGTGGATATACCCATAGTGTTTTCAGCGAAAGCAGCAATACTCTTTCCAAAGGATACGCTGATTGTAAACAATTTTGGAGCCATCCTTCGGATGATGGATTCGGTGAAAACATCTTTACCGGTACTGTTATATGCCAAATCGCTTTTCAATGGTGCCCCTCTGATACTCACTAATCTTGGGAATACCCTTTTCGAATTGTACGACGATAAGGGAGCTGAGTATTACTACAAACGGTCGCTTAAAATCAATCCCGATTTCAGCCTGGCAAAGCAGGGATTGGTATCGGTGTACCTCAAGCGTAAAGATTTGGGCAAGGCACTCGAAATGCTCTTTGCATCGGTGCAGGGCATGTACAGCGAGTCCATGAAATCAGTGAATGAAAAAGTGAAATACAACCCGAAATACGCTCCTCCATCGCAATCTCCCGTTGGTGATGGTTCAGGCGGTGATGATGGTGGCAGTGCCGGGAATAGCGCTCCAAACCCCGATACCCCTGTTGACCAGTTGATTCTCCCCAGTTTCCCCAACTGGTCGGAAATGGGCGCTTTAATCGCTGATGAATCCATCGACCGGGTGAAGAAAAAGATTAATCAGGTTGCAGCAAGCGACAACTCCCTAACTGAAGCCATGAAGCTTCTGCAAGCCGGGCCTGAAGCACAGCAGGCATGGTACGAGGAACAAAATAAGCCGGGTAAAATACTGTTTGACGGGCAGGAATTTGCCATGGACCTTATGGAAGTTTACTTCCAGGACCAGATAGATAAAGCCGAAAGGAAATACAATTATACCGACAGTGTAAATATTGCCAAATTCGGGCAATATATTGAGCAGATTTCGGCCAACGACGAACAACGGGCTGCTCAAATGAATACCAATGTAGAGGCCTGGCAGGCATTCCTGGTTGAGAAATGCGAGAAGTTTACCAACGCAAATAAGGATTTATTCGGGCAATGGAAACAAATTGCGGCCACCCGGCATGCCAAATATGTTGACCTGCTTACAACCTACTGGGTTTATTGTGAACAGTATCTCAACCGAACCTATAACAAATCAGATTTCGAGAAGCTGAACAGTAAGCGTAAATCTTTTGTAGCCATGAATTTCGGTTATTTATATACCGACTATTCAATAAAGCAGATGCAATTCGGATTTAGCAATCTGGCATCGCTGGCGAGTGTAATGGGCGATTGCCCGACCATGCCTCCTCCTCCTCCTCCTCCTTCGAATGCCGCGGGTGAAAATGTGAATGTACCCGATAAAGAAGGGCCCGAATGCCCTTTCAAAGACCGGAAACTTAAAATCGGGCTTATCGTGTGCAGCGTTGGCCTCGACTGCGAAAGCATTGAAGGCGAATGCGGCGAAGGGTTACTGGTGGGCGCCAAATGGAATTATAAAAAGAAAGAACTGACAGGGTTCGGAGGAGCCGGGTTTAAAGCCGACCTGGGTGTTGAAGGTGCTGTGAATATCAAAGCCGAAGGCAAAGCAGGGTTTGAAGTAACTTTTAACACCAAAAACCAGCTTGTCGATGTCGCGTATAAAACCGAAGTTACAGGTACGGCCGGCGTTGGAAATACAGAAGTCGGGCAGGCTGTCGAATTCAAAATAGGCGCTGCCACAGGTATCGATATCAGCCGCACCACCGAGCTTACCTATAATCCGTTGGGATTTTAACCAGTTTTCTGAAAGGAGTTTTGTTCCATTAATTAATTCCATCCAATGAGAACATTCGTATTGTTAATCCTGAGTTTTATTGTAATAAAGGCAATTACAGCCCAGGACAAAACACTGCTCACCGAAAAATCCGGCACCTTCAAACTGCAGAAGGAAGCCCTGAACGGGCAGGGCCCTGACCTTTACGGTAAATCATGCGCTTGCACAAAAGCTGAGTCGGATGCTATGCTCGGGGAACTTGAAAAACTGGTACAGGTATTCCGGGAAGCCCCTGTCCTATATGATATCAAAGGGTTTGATGGTGTTTGCAGATTATACGGCGGAAGGTGCAGTTCCAAATTCAGTTTTGCCGTGCCTGCGGATGTTAAATTCTGGTTCAAGTCGTGGACGTTGCATAATGGAAAGGAATCACAATGGATTAATGAGCCCCCGCAATGGATCATTGAAGTAAACCAGCCGGATAAGTTCCGCGATAATGGCTTTAATGTATCCGATTATAGCAATTCATCCGGTGTTACCAATCCGGCCTTCAGCGAAAAAGCACAGAATGAAACTTCCATCGCCCTCAACGAGCTCTTTTACCAACCCGGAGTAAGGGAAATGATTCAACCCGGCATTGACCGGTTCGGCGACAACGTGGTTGTTTACATTCCCGGACGTCCGCCTTATTGGGAGCAGGTGACCGTTCGCGAAGCCTTCCGCCTGCTGATCAATTACTGGAAATGCGTTCCTGATATTTGGCAGGCCGAGGCCATGGTTCCGATATTGGAAAAAGAACTGGCCGCCTTTTCTGAAGAGCAGAAGGATGGCTATGCCTATTTTGGCGATCCCGAAACTATTTCGCGCATCGGAGCGAAAGAAAACGATACACCGGTATTGCGCTGCAACTCCGCCTACTGGGACCGCAACCGGCCCAAAGCATCCGTCCAGCTCATTGTTTTGGAATTACCCAAAACGGAAGTTGTTCGAAGCAAAATGGAGAAATGCCTGAAAAACGCTGATGGTTATTATTACCTGTATAAGCTTATGAGTGAACTGGACATCAAATCGTTAGCAACTTTTATTGCACAATAACTCCTTCCAGGTATGAGAAAACTATCACTGCTGCTGACGTTGTCAGTTTGCGTTCCCTGGCTGGCTTTTGCCCAGTTCAGCGACGAGCTTCGAGATAAGCCAGGCACTTTCGAAATCCTTGGCCGCACCGAATTTGCAGCCGTGCCGGGCAAGTTCACTAAAGCCGAACTCACGGCAAATATGGAACGCCTTACTGCACTCACTTCGGTCCTGAGGCAAAACGAGGTGCTTGCCGATATAAAAGGCTTTGCCTGCCGCATGTGGTTTCACAGGATGAGCCCTGCCAAATGTGAATATGGAGTGCCAGCCTCAGTGACGGTTGAATTCTGCTCCTATTTTTACAACAAGGAGAAGAAAGTTGTGTACAACACCATTGAGCCGCCCAACTGGTCGCTTTATGTAAATAAGGCCGACGGCATACTGACTGCTTCCAATGGCTTCGACACCGGGAAGGGTTATTTTACCGCGCCGCTCAACAAAAAGACAATAGCTCCCGGTGTGGATATGTATGATGGTGAGTATTTCGTGATTTACGACCCTTCGCGGCCCGATTACTGGATTCCGGTTACCGTAAACGAAGCCTTTGCCTGCGCCCGGGCATTTTCAGCCAAAGAAACGGACGAATTCACCCGGAACCTCAACCAGCAATTCCTGGATAACGAATGGAACGAAATACCCGCCGATTACCGCGACAAGCCCGCCTACTTCGGCGGAGGATTGGCAAGGGTTACGTATGCCAATGGATATGGGGGTCAGGACAGCCTTTTCCCGCGCATCGTGCAGGTAAACCCTGCTTACTGGAATAAAAGCCTGCCCAAGTCAGCCATTCAGATTATTACTTTACACGCGGTGCAAAACAAACCTTACCTGAAAAGGAATCTTGATGAATGCCTGAAATATCCCGATCGTGGCAGCGGCTGCGACCTGCCCAGGTTCGAGTATTCGTATGGCATTGAGGACATTAAGAAACTTCAGTCGCTGATTGGGAAATAATCATTTTCGGCATCTTTCTTTTTAAAAAACATGACCATTCGGGAATGTAATCCCGTAAAGTTATGACTATAAGGGAATGTAATCCTGTAAAGTTATAACTATTCAGGAATTGGGTTAAATATTGTATATTTGTAGCCGAAAAATTAAGGACATGATTCCACGCACTTTAGATAATCAGATTCAAGACAACCTTTTTAAAGGGAAAGCAATCATCCTTATAGGTCCGCGCCAGGTTGGCAAAACCACAATGATAAAAAACATGATTACAGGCATTGAAAAAGCTTTGTTTTTTGATGGCGATGACCCCGCTGTACAACGACTTCTTAATCGCCCTAACACTGAACAACTCAGAGCAATGATAGGGGATAATAAATTAGTGTTTATTGATGAATGTCAGCGAATTAGCGAAATCGGCCTGACTGCCAAAATAATTATTGACCAGATTAAACACGTTCAACTCATAATGAGTGGATCTTCAGCTTATGATTTAATGAGATATACAGGAGAACCCTTAACCGGGCGTAAATTTACTTACACACTCCTGCCTGTAAACTGGCAAGAGTGGGAAAACTATGCTGGCTATCTCAAAGCTGAGCAGGATTTGGAGAACCGGCTTGTTTTTGGTTTGTATCCAGATATATTGATGAATCCAAACAGCGAAGGGATTTTGCTTAAAGAATTAGCTGACAGTTATTTATATAAAGATATATTAGCCTACTCCAATATAAAAAAGCCGGAAGCGGTACAAAAATTAGTTCAGGCGCTGGCGTGGCAGGTAGGCAGCGAAGTGCAGTTTACGGAAGTTGGCGAAATATGTGGCCTGGATGCCAAAACAGTATTGAATTACATTGAAATACTCGAAAGAGCGTATGTTATTTTCCGCTTGCCTTCGTTCAGCAGAAACCTGAGAAACGAAATTAAAAAAAGCAGGAAAATTTACTTTTATGATAATGGCATCCGCAATGCTGTAATAGGGCAATTGCAACCCTTTGCATTGCGCTCTGATGTGGGTGCATTGTGGGAAAACTTCCTTGTAAGCGAACGCCGCAAGCAACTCATTTATTGGCAATCATTTGCAACACAGTATTTTTGGCGCACTAAACAGCAACAGGAAATTGATTATGTAGAAGAAGACAACGGTAAAATTCAGGCTTTCGAAATGAAATGGAGCCCTAAAAAAGCAGTCAAATTGCCACTTACATTCACCAACAATTATGACGCAGCAGGATCCTGCATTACTCGTGATAATTTCAGGGATTTCCTGAAATAAAAATTGGAAGACATACATGCAAATGAATAATCAGCCTCATCCCGCGCATCGTGCAGGTAAACCCCGCTTACTGGAACAAAAACCTTCCCAAATCAGCCATACAGTTTATCGCTTTGCATGCGGTTCAAAATAAACCTTATCTGAAAAGCAACCTTGACAATTGCCTGAAATATCCCGATCGTGGCAGCGGCTGCGACCTGCCCAGGTTCGAGTATTCATATGGCATTGAGGACATTAAGAAACTTCAGCCGCTGATTGGGAAATAATCATTTTCGGCATCTTTCTTTTTAAAAAACATGACCATTCGGGAATGTAATCCTGTAAAGTTATGACTATTCGGGAATTGGATTGAAATGATTGCCTTACACATTGAATTAGACGGCCTCTCTAATTTGTGACTGTTGGTTGCCAAAAGGTTTATTAGTAAATTGCACATTATTCAAAAATCATGTTTATGAAAATCACATTTCAATTGTATTCAGGATTTCTCCTTCTATCCTTGGCGTTTTGCAATATATTTACTCTGCAGGCTCAGCCTTTCACTGAAATTACAAATCACGGGTTACCGGCTGTTATGGACGGAGTGGTAAAATGGGCCGATTTCGATAACGATGGCGATCTTGATGTATTTATGACTGGTGACGGAAATTTCTTTTCTCCTTACCCCATGTCAATGACAAGGATCTATAAAAACACCGGCAACAATCAATTTGTGCTTGCTACTCAAAATTTTGCTCAGTTAAACGCAAGCTATGCCGAGGTACTCGATTTTAACAACGACAGTAAACCGGATGTAATAATTTCGGGACTACTGAATAACTCTGCTGAGTATTCGATGCTCTATATTAACAAAGGCAATTTTGTATTTGAGCCTGTCGACGGGCAGTTGCCTCAGGTTCAGGGATCATCAATTGCTGCGGCCGATATCAATAACGATGGCTACACTGATTTTGCAATTACCGGATATACTCAATACGGAGGTTCAACACATGCCGGAGTGTATATTAACGACGGGAATGGCGGTTATAACCAGACAAATATCCTCCCATTACAGCCTACTATGCTTGGTTCCCTGGCATGGGGCGATTACAACAATGACCAAAAACCTGATCTGCTCCAAACAGGATACTATATTGACTGGTCTTTGCCAAATCCAATAGTCTATTATGGGGCTATCTATACCAATGAAGGCGACACGTTTACCAAATTAGAAACTGCTCCGGTCAGGGGCTTAACAGGATCAACGGCCTGGGGTGACTATGATAATGATGGTGACCTTGATATACTCATTGCCGGTTTTACCTGGTCGGGCTATTATATGGAAGGATATCTGGAAATATATAAAAACACTGATTCCGGCAACTTTGAGGTATATGATGTTGCTAACAGTAATATTTTCGTTCCCCGAAAAGCTATATGGGGCGATTATGATAATGACGGCGATCTTGATATTGTAACTTATGGCGATTCGACCGGCGGCAGTAACCAGGCTTATATGAGGATTTATGATAACATAGGTGGAGTTTACACCCTGAACTCGAGTGTGAATTTACCAAGGGTTTATTCAGGCGACCTCAACTTTGTGGATTATGATTTCGACAGGGACCTTGATATCTATGTTACCGGCGTCAACGAATTTACCACGTATTCAAAATTGCTGAGAAACGATAATGATGTAGTAAACGTTCCGCCGGCTGCTCCTAAAGACCCAACCTCAAAGCTATCAGATCATGACATTATCTTACATTGGAATAAATCCACTGATGATCACACTGCTGGTAACAGTTTGACATACAATATCCGCATGGGTTCAATATGTTATGCCAATGATAGGGTTAGCCCGCTTTCAGATATTGCTACAGGCAGGAGGCATGTTGTGCAACTGGGAAATACAAATCTTGATACCACATGGAGAATCAATGGTTTAACACATGGATGGTACTGCTGGAGCGTGCAGGCCATTGATAATTCATATACCGGATCGCCGTTTTCACAACTCGCCGTATTTGCTGTTGGGATTCCGGCAGCCACCACCACACAGGCAACCGACATTGGGTATAACAAGGCTGCAATACATGGATTGGTGAACCCAAGGTCAGAACCGGCCGAGGTCTTTTTTGAATACGGACTTGACTCGATACCGGACATAAAAACTGAATCAGTAATAGTTGACGGAGACTCGCTTCTGTCTTTTACCGAAGATCTTAGCCAATTGCTCGATGACACGCTGTATTATTACAGAATTGTTGCTCAAAATGAAATCGATACTGTTTCCGGTGGGACGCTGAGTTTTAGAACGCCGGCATATATCAAGCCCTCAGCTATCACAACGGATGCATCCGATATTGATATGCATTCGGCATACCTCCGTGGCACCGTGAATGCCGGTAGTGAAATGGCACTTGCCTATTTTGAATTTGGCTGCGACAGTACCCGGTTCACAACAACAAATTCCGAAGTTATTGCAGTCGGATTGCAGAAGGATATTTACTGCCCTGTGACACAACTTTTACAGGATACTGTTTATTATTACCGTGTTGCAGCTCAGAATAGTATTGAATCAATCATAGGCGGAATACTGAAATTCCGGACAAAAGCCGACGGAATTGAAGAAAACGAGTTGCAAGAGGTAGTTCTTTTCCCTAATCCTGCAACTGAAACGATACTCCTGTCGCATTTGAATAAAAGGTCGGTGATTACCATTTTCGATAGCTTTGGCAACATAGTGTACCACACGATAATGAAAGGTGAAGATGATGCTGAAGAAATTGATCTCAGGCAACTTCCGGGAGGCATTTATACAGTCCGTATCAACTCAGGAAAACTCCATGCGATCAGAAAGCTGGTTAAGCTTTAATCCTGGTTCTGAAAATTGCCCCGTCGCCGGCTTTCAACCCGGTGAAGACCGGTATTTCAGAAAATAAGTGATACTACCTTCCCTGATGTATCTTCAAATCAGCATTCACCACCTTCATGTAGGCTGGTGCAGATTTGTAATCTGCACGTAAAAGGCTGCGGATCTGTGATCCGTTCTTTGAGATAGAAGTTCGAAAAGTCTTTTTCCCTGAGCAGCCGCAGATCTTTAATCCGCTCCTTAAATTAAAGTTATCTCAACTAATCCCTTTTCGCATCAGACCTTTGTTCTTAACGCAATGGTTTAAAGAATCTACTATAAGATGTTTGTATGCAGGTTTAGTAACAACATCAATCCATTCGATGATGGTTAACGTCAGAAAATAAGAGTTCCCTGAAGTGATTTGATTTCTTATTCCCATTGCAGATTATTAATAAAATTGATAACTGGAATTCTTTGTGAAAGCGGCAGAATTATTAATTGGTAATCATATCACATTATTAAGGGATTATAAATCCCTTTTTATCGGGGTGCAGAATGCAAATCTGCACCAGCACAAGATTTCAAATCTGCACTAGCAGAGATTATGTAACATCATGCCTCCTAACCAACCAGGCGGTGAATTTCACTTCCCGGTTTTTTATTTGCCTGCATGTACCCTCAAATCAGCATTTACCACCTTCATCACAAACACCGAATAAGGATTTTCGAACGAAATCCTGATCTCTTCATTCAGTATTTTCATCACCACATCGTATTCGCCGAATATCTGTGTACTCATGCCATTCGTTTGGACTGTGATTTCGGGATGCCGATTCAGCCGGTCGATAAAAGCTTTGATAGGCTCGACAAAATCGTCGCCGTGAAGCGGATAGTAGCTGATTTCAACGGAGATATTCATACTTCAATATTTTTTAGATACAGCAAAACTACGACTTCACAACGGGAATTTACACAGAACAAAGCCATTGAGAGGTAACATTCTTCAAGCCTGAAGCCTGTCAATCCTTGGTCAAAGAATTCCCTCTTATTATATTAGCATGAAAATCAGTTGTTTGCATACAGGGGGTTACTTCCTGTTGTTTTACCAAGTAGAAGCCTGGCTTAATATGATCCTAACGTTGTTACGATTTCTGCCAATTTTCTAATGCCGATCATGAACCATTTTCCTGTTGATCATGATATCAGGACATCACCCGGAATATTAGAATTTAGCCATGCTGCTTTAAGTACGTGCCCCGCTTTACACGAAAGCAGTTGAGCTTCATCATGTTGAAACTGAAATATTTTCCCGTATCTTTAGTTTCATTTTCCAGTCATGGGCACACCCTTTACGAAGATCACTCTTTTCATTTTCCTTATCCAGATTAATTTACCCGCACCACTGCCGGCACAAACAATCACCCGTCCGGGCGACACTGCAGTCATTACAATGTTGCTGGCAAAAGCCCGAAAAGCGCCGGCCGATTCAGCTATTAACATATTCAAGCAGGCCATTTCAATCGCTGAGAGCAATCTGAAACAGGGCGGTTCCAGGGCCTTAACGGACGCATTTACCCGTAAACTGGTGAGATCGCAGCTCGAACTGGGGCTGGCATATTATCAAAACCTCGGATACGATAAATCGCTCGAAATTTACCGGAAAGCCATGGAGTCGGCAGCCAGGCTTGGCGATGCCTATTTCCTTGGCGAATGCAATTTCAATATTGCTGAGGTGTACTTGGAGCAAAGCCGGTTTGCCGATGCTATGAATTTTTACCGGCAGGCACTTGCCCAGTATAACAAAGCCGGAGACAAACCGGGTGAATTCTGGAGTTATACCGGGATGGGAATTGTTCAGAAACAAACGGGGAATTACAAAGATGCGATCCAATGTTATACGAACGCGCTTAAGATGGCTCAGCTGGGAAGTTTGAAATCCGAAAAAGCAATCTGTTACAATAACCTGGGAAACGTTTACCGACGGCAGGGCGAATTTGCCAAAGCCATGGAATCATACCAGAAAGCTATCATGGTATTCAGGGAGACCAAAGACGATGACGCCGTTTCCGACTGCCTCAACAACATTGGAAACCTTTACCTCGACAATGGCAATCCTTTCCGGGCACTCGACTATTTTAAACAATCACTCCAAATCGTGCTCGATAAAGGCGATGAATACCGGTTGATCATCAGGTATAAAAACCTGGCAACCGCCTACTCCGAACTAAAGGATTATGACAATGCATCACAGTATCTTAATGATGCACTTAAACTGGCCGAAAAATCGGGCGATAAATCATTTATTGCCTCATGCAACATGCTTTTCGGGAAACTGAATGCTGATAAAAACGACTTTACAATCGCCAATGCTTACTATGAGAAGTCGGTGAATTTGTACAGTGAAATCGGAGCAAGATCAGAACAGGCAGAAGCCCTGGTTGAACTGGCAAGTACCTTGCTGTCGGCAGGCAAGGTGAGCGAGGCTGTAATAAAAGCCCGCGAAGCCGAAAAGTTAGCCGAGCTCACCGGGTCACTAAAAAACAGGCTCGATGCCGATCTTTGCCTGGCAAAGTGTTACGACAAATCGGGCAACCCAAAGCAAGCTTACGAATACCTGAAAAAGGCAACCGAACTTAAGGACAGCATTTACTCTGTTGAAAAAAACCGAACCATCGAGGAAATCGAAGCAGGATTTGCGAGCAGCGAGTTAAAGATGGAGAATGAATCACTTACGCAGAACAGTATTTTGCAACAGCAAGCCCTGCGAACCAAAAACCTGGTCCTCATTTTGCTGATAATCAGCCTGCTTTTGAGTGCCGCGCTTATCTGGCTCATCTATAAGCGGCAGCGGGAGGCAAAAAGGGAGGCGGGCCTCGTTAAGCAGCAAAGCGCATTGAAAATAGGACAGCTCAGCGAGGACCTTACGGCAAAGGAACGGGAACTTACATCAAAAACAATATTCATCAACCAGAAAAATCAATTGCTCGAAAAACTTATAGCCGAGCTGGAGGTATTGAAGAAAAGCGAAGTCTCGCCGGGCGCAATTCATCAGTTGCAGGTGCAACTGAAGCAGGAACTTTCGCCCAACGCCTGGAAAGAATTTGAGCTTTCATTTAACGAAGTACATCCCGGTTTTCAGCAGAGGCTGCTTGAAAACCATCCTGGTTTAACTCCTGCCGAGAGGCGGTTGTGTGCCTTTATCCGACTCGATATGAATACCCGGGAGATATCTTCCCTTTCGGGGCAATCCATTAAAAGCATTGAAGTAGCCCGAACCCGCATCCGCAAAAAGCTCAACATTCCCCATGAGCAGAACCTCACCAATGTTATAGCCGCGCTCTAAGCCGGTACTCTGCCTTTTCCCGGCGTAAAACTTCATACTCCATCCTTTGAGTGTTATTGTAGGGTGGAGGTTGTGTTATTGTAAGGCATTAAATATAAGAGTTTTACATTTCCAGGATTACATTTGTCTCATCAAATTCGGACCAACGCAATGTGCCTTTCCAAAAGAATTGAACAGTTGCTAACCTAACTTTAATGATAAATGAATACTATGTTTTCAGAATTATTCTTGAGCTGTGCAGTCCTTTTTGCTGGATGTAAAGCAGATATCAATCAGGCGGAAGAGAACCTTTTTCAGAAAAGCGACAAAGCCGGAAAGCCAACAGCAGTTTTTCACCGGCAAAGCGAACCCAACGAAAAGGCCTTCACTTTCCTGCTTCCGCAAGGTTGGAGCATAACAGGCGGAATAACACGGGTAGATCCAAATACATCAGGAGGCGCCGGCAATGCTATCGAAGCCAAACTGTATATGAAGCTTTCGTCGCCCGACAACAAAGCCGGCATGGGCTGGCTGCCTGATACGCGCTTTTTCGACATGAGCCGCTTTCCCGGCCAAAACCTGGCGGCACCTATGTTTCCTGATGGCAGCAATTACAACGGTATGACAGTAATGCGCATGATAGCACCTGCTGACTTTGTCAGAACTGTGGCTTTTCCTTTCGCTCATCCCCATGCGCAGGGGGTACAGGTGACCAATGTTCAGCAACTGCCTAAACTGGCTGATGAATATCGGAAGATGTCAGCACTGATGCTTGGCGGATACCAGTTCAATTACCAGGTTGCCATTATCACCCTCGAATATTCCGAAAACGGAATTCAGTACCTCGAAAAGATGGTTTGTGCCATCGAAGATTGGGGCCAGTTGGGAGGGGGATTGTGGAGCAACAAGGAAACCTGGTATGTGCGTACCGAGAAACCGCTCTTTGATCGGGTGGCACCCGTTTTTGCCACTATTGGCCAATCGGTTAAACTCAACCCCGATTGGATAGCCCGCGAAATACGCAGCCAGCAGGTTAACAGCAATATAGCCTTGCAAACACAGCAGGAAATTACCCGCATCGACCGGGAAATCACCGAGCACCGCTCTCGTACCAATGCCGAAATAAACAACGATATGTACCTCAATCTCACAGGGCAGGAGGATTATACAAACCCGTTTACCGGCCAAACTGAACGTGGGACGAACGAATGGAATTACCGCTGGGAAAATGAACAGGGCGACGTGATCTATCACAACAATCAGAATTACAACCCTAACGAAGATGTGGATATAAAAGTAAAAGGCTTTAAACGGTCGGAAATAAGGAGAAGGTAAAAGAGCAAACCGAGTATCATGCAAAGTAAAATATTGAAAAACAACAAAATACAAATAAACCAAAAAATTTAAACCATGAAACAGAATCTACTTTTTGCAATATTTGTGTTGATGACATTAAGTGTCTATCCACAGATACAATCAACACTGATCGGTGGTTACTGGCACGAGACTTCTACCTGGGTGGGAGGTGTGGTGCCAACTGTAAATGATGATGTCATAATCAATGGACCGGTTGTACAGGCGTATGTAAGCGGATATAATATTATGCCTGTTCATTGCAATAACCTTACGGTGTCAGCATCTGGCTCGCTTACAAACGGAGGTTACGGGGGAGGATATGGCATTTTTGAGGTACATGTACATGGAAATGCGATAAACAATGGTTTGGTACAAAACGGCCCCGAAGATGCCCTTAAAATGATCGTTTATGGCGACCTTTCTAATAACAATATCTGGCAACCGGTTGAAACGGAATTTACCGTGTCAGCAAACCACAACCTTAGTCTGGCAACAGGCAGAACTTTCGGAAGTAAAATGGTTGTGACAGGAACTTCCTCACTCACAGCCCTCACGAGCATGGTTTTTACCTGCGACTGGACTATTGACGGAACATTAAACCACAGCCACCTCATGCTTAACGGACAGTACTTCTATCTGGCCGATCATTCCATCGAGATGCGTAACTGTTTGATCAACAGCGGTACTTTGAGTGGCGATTTTGAGATTCAAGGTTTATTTAAGGTAGGCTACGATGTGAATGATACCCTGAAATTCATTGGTAATATAGTAATCAGCGATACCCTTTCGGCCAACGATTATGGCGGCGGATACGGTATTTACAAACTACGCGTAAACGGAAACCTGGTCAACAACGGTGTTGTAAAAGATAATATGGATACCGATGCACCTCTTAACAACGACGACCTGAGCATACTCATCACCGGAAACTTAACAAATAACAATATCTGGATGTGCAACTATGTGAGGTTCATTGGCATAGATACACAATATATTTCCCAGGCAACCGGGAAATATTTCGACAGCAACTTTTACGACCACGACGCAGCAAGCAGCATCATCGCACTCAGCGATATTACTGTGACGAAGGATATTGACCTGAATGGCGCCTTACTCGACATGGACAATTTCATCCTTTCGGTATCAGGATGGTTGACGGATGGAATATTAAGTGATGCAAAACTGCACGATGCATTCATGAATAGCATAACCGCAACCGGCAGCCTACAGATACTCGGAGTTGTTACCATCGATGACAATAACCTTTTTAACGGCATGGTAACAGTTACCGATACCCTTCAGTCTAATGAATATGGTGGCGGAAGTAAAATTTTCTCATTACCAGTACAAGGTGACATTATAAACAACGGGCTGATAAGAAATATCAACAGCGGCGACGAACTTTCGCTCGAAATTACCGGCAATATCATCAACCAGGGGATTTGGCAAAACGGTTACACCAAGTTTACCGGCACCGAAGATCAAACCATTCAACAATCGGATGGAAAGTTATTTGAAACAAATTTTTCGGATACCGATTCCCTGAGCAGCGTTTTTAGTTTGAGCGACCTGAAAGTTTCAGGATATTATAACCTGGTTCGTTCTAACCTTTACATGGGTAACCATGTGATTGAAGTTGAGGGCGATCTTTATAACGGTTATATCAGGGATGCAATCATTAAAAATGCAACACTATCCAATATTAAAACTTATGGCAATACCGAAATCAGAGGAGTAGTTGTTATTGATGACGGCAATATATTTAACGGTAACCTCCTGGTAACTGACACATTACAGTCGCAGGTATATGGCGGTGGTTCCTATATCTATAATCTGCTCATTCATGGCGATGTTGAAAACATGGGCTTAATTCGAAATGAGCCTACACAAAACGAAATTTTGGTACTATATATTCAAGGCGATATTCTTAACCGGGGCACATGGACCAACTACCGCAATTATCAGTTGTATTATCTGAATGACGACACCCACCAGCTGGTTTGCCTCAATACCGGAGCAGCAAACTGGCAGTTTAACGGTTCAACTATAACGGGTGCCGGGGCTTCCTCTTATTCAATTATTTCAGGTGGTGGTACCCAAACGCTGAGTCCGGGTGAGGAGTACAGTGTTTCCGTCAGGTTTGCTCCTGCTGGCACCGATTATACAGCTCTTCTTAATACCGACTGCACTGAAATAGGAAGCCTTACATCAGTTTACCTGATAGGTTACAACGATAATTCCACGGTTGGAGTAACCGAAGTTAGCAAGAGTAGAAACCTGTTGTACAACTATCCAAATCCGTTTGCCGAAACAACAACCATACGATGGGAACTGGCCGAAACTGCGAACGTGGTTTTGAAGGTTTTTGACCTCGCCGGCCATGAAGTTGCTTTATTGATGGATGAAATATCGTCACCCGGCGATCATTCGTATCAGTTTAACACCTCCGATTTGCCATCAGGCATCTATTTGCTGACAGGTACTTTCAATAAAGAAGCCATTGTGAGGAAATTAGTTAAAATGTAAGTTGAATGGAGAATAGTGCTGATATAGAAGTGAGTGGCTTTTATCAGTCGGAAATAAGGAAAAGGTAAATAAAGACGTAATAAACAATCTATCAAAATTAGTTGTATGTCTATGAAAATCAAAGGTCTGCTCATTAGTGTCTGCATCTTTATTACTGTAAATTCGGTACATGCGCAATGGCAGCAATCAACATTGCCAACTGATTACATTGTTACCGATATCATGCAATCTAACTCTTACGTGTTTGTAGCTACTTCTAATCACGGAATTCTGAAAACCCAGAATTTTACCGACTGGTCACCTTCAGGTTCAGGTATAAGCACTGATAATGTTTACGAGATCATTTCTGTAATCGAGCAGGGTGCTTACATCACTTTTTATGCAGCTACCGATGCCGGTGCTTTCAGGTCAACAATGCTGGGCTATTCCTGGACGCCCATCAACAATGGAATCACAACCTTAAATTTATCCGCCATTTTTTCTGATGGAACGTACCTGTTTGCAGGAGCAGCAGGAGCCGCTTACCGGTCGGAAGACTACGGGCAGACGTGGGTGCCAATCACCATTGGGACTTCAAACCAGGTAGTCACCTGCTTTTTCAGGAATGGCAACGATTTGCTGGCAGGACTGATGAATTCAGGTAACTACCTGTACCGTTCCACTGACAATGGCCTTACCTGGCAACCATACGGCACAGGACTATACGAAATACAGCAAATCGCCAAACTCGGTGATGAACTCTTTGCCATCTCTGCAACAGTAATGTATCACAGCCTCGATAACGGGGCAACATGGACACTGGCAGGACCGGGGCTGGTGCCGGGAATGTATATTACCGACCTGTTTCCATATGAAGATTATCTGTACGTTGCCACCATGGACGGTGGTTATATCCAGCATACCGACAGTACCAATTTCAGGCTGCTGACCAACGGGATGCCAATGGGCGGGAGCATGTTATCAGCAGTAGCCGCTAACCAGGATCAGATCATCTTCGGAACAATCAATAATGGTTTGTGGTATGCTGACCAGGGAATTATAACCGGTGGCATTGAAACATCAAAATATAGTGACGAGATATCGCTATATCCTAACCCAACGGCAGGTGAGTTCAGCGTTTATATGCAAGGAAGCAGTTTCAGTCAATCTTCAGGAAAAAATCCTGATCAGGTTATTGTGGCTGACCTTGCCGGAGTATCAATAAAAACGATAAACGCTAAACCGGGGGTATGCTCCAATCAGTTCAATATCAGCGACCTGCCGGCTGGTATATATTTTGTCAGAATCCTTATCGAAGGCAAATGGATTATCCGTAAACTGGTCAAAAAACCATGATTACCGACTGAAACCTATCGTCATAACTCTTAATGCTAACAATGAACCGGACTGTTACATGAGCGGTGTATGGCATGTAGTGGCGAGTTATCCGTATGCTGCAAAAACCTGGCTGTTTTTCCTGGACTACGACCTGGGCTGGTGCGTCGGTGACCGGTTTTTGAAAACCGAAGTAGGTATTGACTGGTACATTGCCTCGCCGAATACCGTACTTGTAGGCCCACTGACCGGGGCCTTCTTCAATGATGAGAACAAAGGCTGGGCTGTGTGTGGGTAGGCTTGCACAGATATTTTACACAATCAACGGGGCACGGAGAGGATCAGGCTGGAGCACAACCTGACGAACGGCTTCCTCAATGGCGTTTGTTTCACCTCTCCCAGCAACGGACTCATTTTTGGAGGGGAGAAGATTCTGTTGAAATATAGCCTGTTTAACGAAATAGTTGATGCCAGAAATACTGAATTGCTGCCATTCCCAAATCCAACTACAGGAAAAATTTATTTATACCAGGGAAGTGAAGAAATTGAAATCATCGATTTGCTCGATTCATTTGGTAAGCAAGCAAAATCCATGAATTACAATAAGAATATAATTGGACTGATTGAAATTGACCTCGGAGATTCTCCACCAGGCACCTATTTTCTAAGACTCCTGATCAGAAATGAAGTTCGCGTAACCAAAATTCTCAAATTCTGACGGAAACTTATTAGTTCATAATGAATAAAATTGCTGAAACTGTTCAAACTATCATTTATTATTCATATATTAATAGGCTTATTATGAACCCAATTCCTGAGTCATGAAAACAGGTATATTATTATTGGCTTCTATCTTTTTTGGCTGCGCATCAGCATATTCCCAGCAAGCCGGCTGGAACTGGCAGCATCCTCACCTCCAGGGCAACGACCTCAATTCCATCGTCATGAATGGCGTTAAAGGCTGGGCCGTAGGAGATATTGGTGTGGTATTGCGTACCGCCAACTCAGGGTACGACTGGGAGCTGGTTGACCTGAATACGTCGGTTGACTTCAGCGGTGTTTATATGGAAGAAATTACAGGACGTGGATGGATAGTTGGTGAAAAAGGAACAATTTACTATTCAGATGACGGCGGTGAACAATGGAAGAAGCAATTCAGCGGCACATCCGAAGATCTGTATTCCATCACAGCCAACGGCGGCGATTGTCCCTGGGTATGCGGCCACGACGTTGTGCTTCACAGTTACGATCACGGTGAAAACTGGGATAAAATCAACACACCGGTACATACCTGGTTTTGGGAAATCGACATGAAAGACTGTGATGAGATTTGGGTATGCGGCAACCAAAGCCTGGTAATGAGTACCAAAGATCATGGCGCTACATGGCAGATGCATTCCGTTCCCACCACTTTTAACCTCATGGGTATCGACATAGTATCCAATGGTGACTACCGGGCTTGCGGCAACCAGGAAACCATCATCAAATCATCCGATGGCGGTGAAACATGGGTACAGGAACATACGGCCCCTTTTATCAGCATGTACGCAGTTGATACTAAGGGTATAGGCGGCCCGGCCTATGCCGTGGGCGACAAGGGGCATATCATCGAAACACTCGACGGTGGCGCCACCTGGACCGAAAAAACATCACCAACCATATATCAGTTAAACGACGTCAGTTTCCAGGCTTTGTATCATGCCGTTTATGCAGCTGGATGGTACGGACAGGTTGTGAAAAAAGAGCAGGACGCAGGTGCAGAATTTGAATTGATGAACAAACAGCCCACACATTATTTCATGGAAATGGATTTCATCAATGCCGATACCGGTTGGGTTGTTGGAGGGGAGAGGGTTGATGACGACGGAAATAGAGACGGCATTATCCTGCACACGACGGATGGAGGCTCTACCTGGGAACAACAGCTTAACCGGCCGGTATTTTTCAACAGCATTGATTTTATCAATGAAAACGAAGGATGGGCTGTTGGCCGGAGCAGCGAGCAGTATGGCGAAGGCGTGATACTGCATACCATCAGCGGTGGTAAAACATGGACATCTCAATCAAACCCCATTATTGAGTCGGTTGATAAAGTGTTCTTTCTGGATGAAAATAATGGTTGGGTTGTAAGCAACGACTGGTGGGGACAAATAGCCCATACAACCAATGGAGGCCAGACCTGGGTTTTTCAGACTAATCCCACAAAAAACCCGATAGTTGACATTTTCTTTATCAATCCGCAAAAAGGATGGGCAGTCGGTATGGATTCCACCATTCTCAGAACCATTAATAGCGGGCAAACCTGGCAGCGTACCGATCTCACCGTCAGCAACAACTGGTATTTCAGGTCAGTATTTTTTATTGATGAAATGCACGGCTGGACTGTTGGAGTATATGGTGTGATCATGCTCACCAATGACGGGGGTCTTACCTGGCAGGAAATAACCCCTGGTAATGGCGAAACGCTGGTGTCGGTTTTCTTTATTGATGCCCTGAACGGATGGGCTACCGGGGATGCCGGCACTGTGCTTCGCACAATCGACGGCGGTTATACCTGGTTTAACCAATACAGCGGTATCAGGCGGAATTACGTTTGTTCCGTTCAGTTTACCGACCGCAATAATGGCTGGATTTCAGGTGAAGGTGGTATGATCAAGCATACCGAAAACGGAGGCTTCTGGAACGAGCCCGGAACATACCTCCGGAATAACCTGCAAATCCCTATCCCTGACCAATCCCTGGCAACAGATACGCTTATTACTGATTTCACCGACATGAAAAACAGCGGTTACCAACTGGTCGGGCTTGAGGTGATGATCGATTCCATCATACATACAAAAGCGGGTGATCTGGTTATTTCGCTTTCTCACAACGGTATCACCAGAACACTGGTCAACCGGGTTGCCGATACAGGGGCTGATTTCTTATGGACACGACTTATGGACGATGCCAAAACGCAAATAGCCGATGGTATCGCCCCTTTTTCGGGTAACCACAAACCCTATGAGTCGCTGAGCAGTTTCAACGGTCTTGATCCGGGAGGAGAATGGATACTTTCCCTTGAGGATAAAGCCTCCGGCAATACAGGCGTATTAAATGCATGGGGAATTAAACCCCATTTTGAACGGGTGGTATCAGTAAAAGAACCTGATCCTGTGAAAGAAATTCCTGCCATCACCCTGTATCAGAATGTACCCAACCCCTTCTCAGAAACATCGGTTATTAAATGGTTGAGCAAGATTGACGGCTATACAACTCTGAAAGTGTTTCATGTCAGCGGAGTTGAAGTGGCAGTGCCAGTAAACAAATACCTGCCGGCTGGAGAATATTCTGTTGAACTCAACAAGGCTCGTCTCAGCCCGGGGGTGTATTATTACCAACTCACCGTTGGTGATTATAAAACCGCCAAAAAGTGCATTGTCCTGTAGTTGTGGCCGAATCAGTCAATCCATGCTATACCGGATAAGTTGCCGGCTGATAATCTGCTCCGCAGAAATATCAAATTCCATTACTTTTGCACCCTAAACCAGCCGCGGGAGAATGTTCCTGGCGGCCTAAGGCGTTTGCTATGAATGAAGATTTGACCAATTCCGAAACAGCCGGACAGCAACCTGAGAATGATTCAGTTGAGCGATTGCTCTCGTTTTACCACGATGATGAGAGGCTGGTTTCTCTTTCCCGGCTGCTACAGGCCAGCGATGGAACTCTGCCAAGAATTCATCTGAACGGTTTGACAGGTTCATCGGCTTCGCTTGCTGCGGCTGCGCTGTTCCAATTAAATCCATCGGTTCATGTTATCATCCTTTCGGATAAGGAATCGGCAGTTTATTTCTGCAACGACCTCGAAAACCTGCTGGGCGAAGCCGAAACAGCCTTTCATAAAAAGAGGGTTTTGCTTTTCCCCACCTCCTATAAACGCCCGTACGAGATTGAAAAGACCGATAACAGCAACGTGCTCATGCGTACCGAAGTGCTTAAACGGCTCAGTACTCGCGCAAAAAACACCGTGGTTGTCACCTGGCCCGAAGCGCTGAGCGAGAAAGTTGTTACCAAGAACTACCTCGAAAAATCAACACTGCACCTCAAATGCAACGAAGCCATTGACATGGATTTTATGTACGATGTGCTCGAAGAATATGGTTTCGAAAGGGTAGATTTTGTTGTTGAGCCTGGGCAGGTTGCCATTCGGGGTGGTATTATAGATGTATTCTCATTTACCAACGATTACCCTTATCGCATTGAATTTGAGGATGATGCAGTTGCCTCAATCCGCACTTTTCACCCTGCCACACAGCTTTCGGTCGATAAACTTGAACACATTACCATTGTTCCCAACGTTCAGGACAGGGTGCTGCACGAAAAGCGCGAGTCGTTCCTCGAATTTATGCCACCTAAAAGCGTACTCTGGTTTCACGATCTCACTTTTGCTATCGACCGCCTTGAGCAGGAATTTCAGAAAGCTAAACTGGCATTCGAGAACCTCGAAAGCATCATCAGCCACCTCGAACCCGAAGAACTCTTCGTTGGTAAAGACGCACTGCTACATGGCGTTTCCGGTTTCCCGGTTATTGAGTTCGGTAAACATTTTGCGCTTAAAGCTGCTACAACCGTTGATTTCGATATTCTTCCACAGCCTTCGTTCAACAAGAACTTCGACCTGCTGCTTGACAATCTTCGCGAAAATGCAGAGGCAGGTATCCGCAATATACTGCTGGCCGACAGTCCGCAACAGGTTGAGCGTATCTATTCTATCCTCGACGACCTGCTGAAGAACCGCGGCCTCAACCCTGAAGAAATCAATTATTCGTCCATCAACCTTTCGCTGCACGAAGGTTTTGTAGATCGCGGCGCCGGCCTGGCCTGCTATACCGATCACCAGATCTTTGAAAGGTATCATAAGTTCAGGCTGCGCGAAAGTTTCAGCGGCAAGCAGGCCATCACGCTTAAGGAGTTGTACGACCTGAAGCCCGGAGATTATGTCACACACATCGATCATGGCGTAGGCCGCTACGACGGGTTGGAGAAAATCACCAATAACGGCAAGGTGCAGGAAGCCATCCGCATCATCTATGCCAATGACGACCTGCTGTACGTAAGCATCCATTCGCTGCACCGCATCAGCCGTTACACCGGCAAGGAAGGCCATATGCCATCGCTCGACAGGCTGGGCTCCAATTCGTGGAACAAGCTCAAGGCAAAAACCAAGGCAAGGGTCAAGGACATTGCCAAGGACCTGATAAAGCTTTATGCTGAACGCCGCGCAGGCAAAGGCTTTGAATTTGCACCCGACACCTACCTGCAACACGAGCTGGAGGCTTCGTTCATCTATGAGGACACTCCCGACCAGGTGAAGTCCACAGCCGATGTAAAGCACGATATGGAACAGGAGTTCCCGATGGACAGGCTCATATGCGGCGATGTGGGATTCGGGAAAACCGAAATCGCCATACGCGCCGCTTTCAAAGCGGTAAACGACAGCAAGCAGGTGGCAGTGCTGGTGCCTACAACCATCCTTGCATTGCAGCATTACAAAACCTTCCGCGACCGCCTGCGCGAAATGCCCTGCAAAGTGGATTACATCAACCGGTTTAAGTCGGCACAGCAACAAAAACAAACACTTAAAGAACTTGAAGAAGGCAAGCTGGATATCCTCATCGGCACACACCGGCTGCTGAGCGCTGATGTGAAGTTTAAAGACCTTGGATTAATGATTGTTGACGAAGAGCAGAAATTCGGCGTTTCGGCCAAGGAAAAACTCAAGCAGATGAAGGTTAACGTTGATACGCTCACGCTTACTGCCACGCCTATACCGCGCACGCTGCAGTTCTCGCTCATGGGTGCCCGCGACCTCAGCATCATCAACACTCCGCCGCCAAACCGTTACCCGATACAAACCGAATTGCACGTTTTTAACGAGGAAGTGATTCGCGATGCCGTCACCTATGAACTTTCGCGCGGCGGCCAGGTTTTCTTCGTAAACAACCGTATTCAAAACATTCACGAAGTGGCAGGCGTGGTGCAGCGGCTCGTTCCGGATGCACGAATTGCCGTCGGCCACGGGCAAATGGACGGTGCGAAACTTGAACGCATTATGGTTGACTTTGTTGAAGGTGAATACGATGTGCTGGTATCAACCACAATAGTGGAGGCGGGGCTCGACATCCCCAATGCCAATACCATTATCATCAACGATGCGCATCATTACGGCCTCAGCGACCTTCACCAGTTGCGCGGCAGGGTGGGACGCGCCAACCGCAAGGCATTCTGTTACCTGCTGGCGCCGCCGTTGAGTGTGCTCACCGACGAAGCCCGTAAACGACTAAAGGCGATTGAAGAGTTTTCAGAAATTGGCAGCGGCTTCAACATTGCCATGCGCGACCTCGATATACGCGGAGCGGGAAACATACTGGGCGCCGAGCAAAGCGGCTTCATCACAGAAATAGGTTTTGAGATGTATCAGAAAATACTTGATGAAGCCCTGCAGGAACTGAAGCAAACCGAATTCCGCGACCTTTATGCCATTGAGGAGCAGAAGATTTTCGTGCGTGAATGCCAGATTGAAACTGATCTCGAAATCCTTATTCCTGATGATTATGTGAGCAACAATGTGGAACGCATGAGCCTGTACAAGGAACTCGACAACCTCGAAACCGAAGAAGCGCTCGCTGCTTTCCAGGAAAAGATGATCGACCGCTTTGGCCCTGTTCCTACTGAAACGCAGGAGCTCTTCAATACCATCCGCCTGCGCAAACTTGCCAAGGACCTGGGCATGGAAAAGCTGCTGCTTCGCAATGGTATGATGACGGCATATTTTGTGAGCAACCAGGAGTCGCCCTATTACCAGTCCGAAACGTTTACAGCAGTTCTTAAATATGTGCAGGCAAATCCCGCATCCTGCCGCATGAAGGAAGCCGTGGGTAAACTTACGCTTACTTTCAGGGATGTTAATTCGGTAATGGAAGGATTGCGGAGGTTAAGAGGGATATCTTGAAAGAAAAGATAGTATCCGTCATAGAGTTATAATGGAGACTCAATATGAAATTAATCGTTTATTTCGATACTAGGTGAAATCTCAGCTTTATTAATCTCAATGATTGAAAAAATTCTCTGTTCGAAATCTTGATTAGATTTTGGTTGATAATCAGTTTCATAAACTATCCTTTCTACATCTTCTAAATCTTTAGCATATACATAACCAGTATAAGACTCAATCTCTTGAGTAACTACTCTGAACAACTTTCTTTTTCTACTCACACTTCTAATTATTAGGGTTCAATTCCCAAGATTAATAGTGGGACAGGAGGATTATTACGGCCATGTCTAAGTACATTATAAACCTCTCCTTCATAATAAGCTACGCCACTACTCATTTCTGATTGCATTTTTTTTGTCGGTAGGACTTCGATTCCTAAGTTAATTACTCCTCCTGAATAAAAGAGAAGATGTTTAACAAAAAGATCAAATGCGACAAAGGCATATTTGCCAAATTGAATTTCAACTGCTATCTGATCCTTAACAAAGTCTGTTTGCTTATAAGAGGAAATAGGCTCTGAAATTCCATTCCCCTTTAAGAAATCTTTCTGTTTATTATAAGGAAGAGTTATTAATTCGGGAAGTAGTTTCTGATCTGTGGTGATGTAATATCTATATCTAGTTTCTCTCCAGTTTAACAAATTAAACTCCTTTGCAAATTCTTTGTTTAATGCAATTGGACTATACAACATTTTTCCTTGCATAGTCTTTTCTTTACTTTGTTTAATGAGGAATTGTGAAGCATCAATAGCATGAATTACGCTTTCAATCTCATTGTACAACATTTGGTGATGAACTATGAGATACTCTTCACCATTTAGATGTGAATATTTTTGAACAATCTTCATTTTCTGTCAAATATATCATTTTGAGAATCAGAATTAATAAGTTCATATTGTTTCCATTCTTTTGGTATCTGTGAAACCTTATCGTTCACTGATGGAATATGAATAGGTTTATTAATCGGCCTGATTTTGAGCTTCCCTTCATTGAAATCATTCATTCTTTGTTGTGCGATTCTGCAATAGTATTCTTCTTTTTCAATTCCAATTGAATTTCGGGAATTCTTCATTGCTGCTATCATAGTGGTACCAACACCAGCAAAAGGGTCTAATATCCAACTATTCTCATTTGACAATGCTAAAATACATCGTTCAACAAGTTCAACTGGAAATTGACAAGGATGATCTGTTTTTTCAGGATGATTTGATTTGACATTCGGAATATTCCATAAACAAGTTTCCCAATCGTTTATTACAATTTCCCAAATATCACTTGGATTTTTACCTAATGGATTTCCTGATGGCAATCCTTTCTTTGTGCCTTTAAAATGCAACTTTCCGGGGTACTTAGAAGGAACTCTTACAGGATCGAGGTTGAAGATATAATTATCAGTTTTACTAAACCATAGAATAGTTTCATAGCGACCGCTAAATCTATTTGAAGCATGAAGCCCATGACCAAAATACCAAATGATCCTATTTCTCAACTTAAGGCCATATTTTTTAAAAATTTGATAATAGAAGATGTCTAAAGGGTACAATTCACCTTTTTCTACATAATTACCTACTTGCCAACAAAGATTTCCCTCTTCCGATAGTGTTCTTATTAGTTCAATTATTACTTCCTCTTGTGTTTCTAAGTAATTTTCAATACTTGTTTTTGATTCATAGGACTTCCCAATATTATATGGAGGTGAAGTGATTATTAAATCGAACTTATTGTTTTCTATTGATTTCAAATAACTCAGACTATCTCCATGAATGATATTATTATCAATGTTTGGTAAAGAATAGCTAAATAAGGGCTCTTTTACTTTCATGTTTGAACTCCGTGTATCTCTCGCAAAATTAATCATATTATCACGAATGAATTAAGAAGTATAAACAAGTTATGAACGGCGAATTTCTCGCATGAATCAATTAATTTGAGAGTTAAACAAAGTGAATATTGTGCTATAACTAAATGATTTATCTAAGTTTAAGCTTCGTACCCGAACCGTTTCAGTTGTCTTTCATCCTGGCGCCAGTCGTCGCTAACTTTGATACTTAGTTCGAGGTAAACTTTTGCACCGATGAAAGCTTCGATGTCCTTACGGGCAGCCATACCAAGCTTTTTAATGGCGGCGCCTTTGTGTCCCAGTATGATGGCTTTCTGGGTTTCGCGCTCCACGAAAATGGTGGCCGCTATCACCGTGATCTTCTCACCTTCCTTGTACGATTCAACAACTACCTCGGTGGAATATGGCACCTCCTTGGTGAACTGGATGAAAATCTTTTCGCGGATGATTTCCGAAATGAAAAACCTTAACGGCCTGTCGGACAGTTCATCATCCTTTTCAAAATAGGGCGGATTTTCGGGTAAAAGCCGTAAAACACTTTCTGTGACCTTGTCCACATTGTAGTTGAGCGCGGCAGCAACCGGAATCACTTCGGCACCTGGAAACTGATTTTTCCAGAAAAGTATCTTTTGTTCAGCCTCTTCAGGTTTTACCAGGTCAACCTTATTGATGATGAGGATCAAGGGCTTCCCGGATTTCTGAATTTTGCGGATAACGTCCTCTTCGAAACCGTTTTCGCCCACTTCGGTCATATAAAGGAACACATCGGCATCCTGCAGGGCGCTGTCAACAAACTTCATCATGGATTTGTGAAGTTTGTAATGTGGTTTGAGGATTCCCGGAGTATCGGAGTAAACGATTTGATAATCGGTACCGTTAACAATACCCAGAATACGATGGCGGGTGGTTTGGGCTTTGGCGGTAATAATGGAAAGTTTTTCGCCGGTGAGCAGGTTCATAAGGGTTGACTTTCCCACGTTGGGGTGACCGAGGATGTTCACAAAACCGGCTTTATGGCCCATTGGAAATTAATTTTCAGAAAATTTGCGTAGCAAAGGAACAAAATATACCTTTGCACTCCCAAATTAAGGCGTTCTTTTCATACAAAGATATACTGCGGGGTGGAGCAGAGGTAGCTCGTCGGGCTCATAACCCGAAGGCCGTCAGTTCGAATCTGGCCCCCGCTACAACGAAGTCCCCGGTGCAAAGCGCCGGGGACTCTTTCTTTTTCGAGGCAGGCATGCTTGTTTGCCGAACCGGGGGAAAAAAAGTCCGGAGCGAATGAGGTTCGCGGGGACTTTGTTGTAAATCCTCTCACAACCAGAATCACGGTTGTAATATTGTCGGGAAGATATTTATTGAAAAACCCTGATTATCTCCTTTCCAATCATCAAACAAAATAAGGCGACAGAATTGTTCGTTTCCGACCGGTGTTAGTTTTCCGTATCCGGTTTTCTTGGTTGCAGGCGCTGCTGATTGTAACCGGCAGATTTGCAATGCGTACCAATGAATTTGCTTTTATTTTCACCGATTGTGACAGGCCTTATGTAATGTAAAACCGACAATTGTTCTATTGGTATCTTATTCTCAATCAATTACTTCTGCTTAAACACCAGACTGATTTTCTGCCCTTTTTTTAGGTCGGCCTGTATCTGGTTGTTTTCGTTTCCGTTTCTTAATACTGCCTTTACTGTCGTGGGCGGTACCGAACCTTCGTCGTCGGCCTGAATGGTAATGGTATATGATTCAACCGATTTACCCGTCTCAAGCCTGATTGATTTAACATGGTTTGATACCTCGAACCCCTGCAAAATTATTCTGCCATTTTCAAATACGGTTACTTTATCACCATCCTGGTATTTATCATCAACAAGATCGAGCTGAAGTACATCTGATTTCAAAACGAATTCAGTAGTTGTTTCGGGCGAAAGTTCAATTATTTTTCTCACCGGTGGCAATGCTTCCGGCTTACCGGCCTGTTCTTTATTCACTGCATCCTGTTTTGGCGTGTTATCAATCGCTTTGCTCACTTTTGCAGAAATCCTGTCAATCTCTTTTTCTGACATCAGTAAAATTGTACCTGAACTGCACAGTACATCAGGATCACTGCTTTTTGAGGTGAAATCGCCTGTAAAAATGTTCTTAGCCCCTTTTTTTTCAATTTTCCCTTTTACGGTCATAAGGCAGAATTCACTCAGCGGTGTTTTCGACCGAGTACTCAATATGCTCTTCTCTTCAAAATTCAGCATCCTGGTTTTGGGATCATAGTTCCCGGTAATACTTGATTTGGTTTCCTCATTGCCATTTATATCGCAAACGGAATATCCTTTCAAATGGTTGTTCTTATCAATCTGGTAAACAAGCTTGTAGCTCATAAATTCAGTCCGGCCTATTACTATTGCGCCCGATAATATTGTTTCCTGAGCAATAGCACTGGAAGAGAAGAATAGAAATAAATAGCATAATTTAATAAATCTCATTGTTTGTTCGTATTTTTATTCACTCAAAATTAGTCTTACTTAAACCCTAAAATTATGAAAACATTAACTACCAAATTAGTAACCGGTTTACTTCTGGTGTTTTTTGTTATTGGTTTCTGCAATGTTGCTGATGCTGCGTTTGCAGGCAAAAAGCAGCAAAATCAAACCGAAATGGTATCTCCGGCACCAACAAATCCTCCGGCCTCCTTGCCTGCAGCCGATACTGATACAATTCTACTAGTAATACTCTGTTTCATTCTGCCGCCGCTGGCTGTTTATCTGAAGTATGAGGAGGTTGGTACGCCGTTTATCGTCAATTTGGTGCTCACCATCTTTTTCTGGATTCCAGGCGTTATACATGCGCTTTACCATGTATTAAAATAGAAGGTGTTTGCCTGTATCAAAAACCCGTAGCCCTACAGTTACGGGTATTTTTTTATCTATCCATCAGATTGAATAATATACCGTCCCGCCCTCTTGTGCCGGCGTCCGCTGCGATTGCTAAACAGAACAAAACCCCGGATGGCGTCCATAAAGCAAGTGAGGAAGCTTGTAAGGGTTTTAACTCTGAATGAAATGATAATCAGCCTTAAGCTTACGTAAACTTGTAATCTTACTTTAATTTACCACCATAATTTTGAACGTATGCGGTTTAGTTGTGTTTAAAGTGACAAAAAACATACCTGCCGTTGCCGGGCAGGGCAGCAGGTTTTCATCCTTTTTCCCGAGATAGTATCTTGCTGTATGCCGGCCATCAACCGAAAAAATATCCGCGTACGGCGGCACTTGTCCAGGATCGGAGCAATGTATATGAATCTGATTATCAGCAACAAAAACACTGATCTCAGGCTCTTCAACTGCTATGCCGGGAGTTCCTGCTGTGGCCAGCTTATTGCTGGTAATATCGTGCCAGGTATTAATGATTTCATCTTTCACCGTGACCGAAAGTTCACCGAACGACGAAATATCGGCCGATATGGTTAGCTTGCATTCCCAGGGGCTTTGCCAGGCTACCTCTTCAATCGTTACACTGCCAGGTGCATTGTTCAGGCCGAAATGCTTCTTTTTCAACGCACTATGACTGAAATAGTCGCCGTAGAGTGTCAAAGTAATGATGTTAGACTGCGCACTGATGCCGGCATATGGCTGCAGCATTGTGCCTTCGAAGTTATCATCCATCCAGGTGAGCCTGTTTACCAGAAAGTTCTGGAAATACTGCACTTCGTCGTCATAATCGTTGTTCTGCCAATCGTAATTAGGCCATATGTACTGGCCCAGAATGGGCCATCGCTCAAAATTGCGGGTGCGGGCATCTTCGGTAAGGTTGCGGATGGAGTCGATAACGGCAATAAGATTCGGCGTACTGAGTTTATCCTGCCTCAGTTCAGTCCAGCGGGTTTTGGTCAGGTTCCTGAAGTAAGGGTCTTCCATCATGCGCTTCCACCAGTACATAATGCTGTAGTCCCAGGGATTCACAAGGGTGTATATCCAGCCTGTACTGACAATGCCCGGGGGCCAGTAATCCACATTGCCGTAGCCGAGGTTAAAATCCCAGGCCGGACCGGCAAACAATTTGCCGCCATCGCTGTCCTTCTGCTTATAAAAATAGGTGCTGTACCTGTATTTGTCCACCTCTTTCGAAATTTCGCACAACAGCATGAAGTCGATAAACGAAGGCGCATCGAAATATTTCAGATAACCGTTTGCAGCATCTTTAAAGGTGGAAGCAATAAGCGCTTTTTCGGCGTCGGTGACAAAACTCTTGATATAATAGCGCTGCGGGTCAACGATCTCATCCGGCTTTGGGTAGTAATATTGAAAGGTAATATCCATAGCGTTGGGGTACGACGGATTTGGTGATGATAGCCAGCCATCGGTGCCGTACTCAAATTGGTAAGGAATTTTATCAACACTGAGGATATATCCACCGGTAACATCGTCGCCGGTGGTTTCATCGGGATTAAGCGTGGCAATATCAACACGGTTTTTGTCTTTCTTTATTTTTTCCTGCAGCACATAAATGCCCTTGTAATCGTTGTTGACAACAAGCTCACAGTACACATTACGGGTACAATAGTTGTCCATGCGATGTCCCATTTCAAAGGTTACAACATTACGCATCAGGCTCTTATCGGTATAGGGAGCATACAGAATCCAATCATTTTCTTCGGGAAGGCCAAGTAGCGAAACGCTGAGATTTTCGCCCAGGCTGTCGCGGGTTTCAACGCCGTACGACTTTTTTGGAAACATCTGTGTTGACTGTCCGCGGGTTTCGATACCGATATTCCCGTTGTAATCATTGAACGGATCGCCGAGGTTGTTCATATTGCCGGGACCGTTGTTGATAATGCCCATGTGTGCATTGATTTTGGGTTCATCGGGGATATATGCCCCGTAAGTATTGATCACCACGAGCGGCAGGTTCGACTGCAGTTCAAGAGGAGCAGCGCTTTGCCTGGTGATATCATCGAAATACCAGCTTTTACCCGCAGCGGAACCCAAAAAGTCAAAAAAGACGACGATACGCGTAAAATTATCATAAGGCAGGCCGGTGAAATCAAAATCGAGCCGGTTCCATTGATTGCCGGTTGCAGCGAGCCTGAGTTCCTGCGAAGCCGACACATCGGCATTTTCAAATTTCAATACTACATCACCACCTTCGGCAGGCGGATAACATAAAAGGGAATATTTCGGAAACTCATCGAAATTAACTGCTTCACCCAGGTTCAGCAGCATCAGGTCATAAAGTTCACTGGTTGTAATCACTTCGAAACAATGAGCCGACATGTTGATGCTTTCGGGATGCGGATTGTCAACCACCTGTGAGCCGCCGGCCCACACAGTCCACTGAGGGTCAATACTGTCCCAGTTCGATAAAGTATCGGTTGTTTGTGCCTTTAGCACAACAGCGCCGGCTAACAAAACCAGGATTCCGAAAAGCCATTTCATGGCAAAGACTTTTTGCACACTTACGAAGTTTTATAAGCAATTACCAGGGTATCGCATTCGATACACGGTTACTAAAGTAACCCGTTGTGCGATTAAAATAATTTAGAAGAAAATGATTGAAAAGTTGTGCATGTTATTGAAATTCAATATCTTA
>JAKLFM010000100.1:0-3285 GCA_022711175.1 Bacteroidota bacterium
GCGGTAAGTTTCCGCAGACCTTGAACCAGCTTGTCCTCGGCAATTGAATTCATGAAAGATGAGATCTGACCGGATGGATGAACGTACATGATTCCGGAAATAATCAATCCGACGCCTCCTTCGGCAAGGTCGGAAATCATCAGTACTGCGGTATTCGATGTAATGATGGTATCGTTGCTCACATGCTCTTCAACATGTTTGAAGATTTCCTTACGGAGTTCAAGGCTTGTTCCGGGCTTTTTTGAATTAATGGTTTCCACCACGAAATCGCAATCGCTGAGGTCGCGGTATTCCCTGGTTCCTTTTATACGCGAAAGAATAAGCCTTTTTTCGCCATTTGTCATGCCCCAGCGGCGTATTTCATCGTCGAGCAGGTTCGTAATGCCGGCAATGGCATCGGAAACATGCTGATCGTCAACATCGAGGCACACTACATCAAAGCCGTGCTGGCTGATGGTTTTCGCGATCTGCTGCCCCATCGATCCGCAACCGATCACGCCCACTTTTTGAATTGTGCCTTTAGGCTGTTCCTGCCTGCTGAGGGTAAAATCTTCAAGTTTTGCAGTAATTTCAGTCATCTTTATTTTATTTAAAGGTTGCCACGAGCAAAGAATTTTTCGCTTATGGTTATGCTATTATCTGATTTCCAATATCTTAATACTTACGTCTTTTATTGTTGCAAAGTTAGAATTAATTCGGCCATCGAGCCAAAGGTTTGTTAACTTTTTAACAGCAGCTTTCACCGGCAATTCAGCCATTCACTTGACTGTTGATTCTTTGTATTTTTGCCATCCTGATCTTTACACATGTCAACCGGAAACCTGCGTTATAATACCAACCCCATGCGCACCGACACGTCGGGGTTTTTCGGACACGATGTTTTGTATAATCCGGTTTCGGATAAGCCCGTTGATATTTCGCGTCTTATCCATGGCAAATACCAGGGATGGCATGCTGTTGCAAAACAGGGCACTTCGGTTGCTAAGGAAACTGTTTCGATATTCGCACCGCACGAATTGAAGATTACGAACCAACAACCTTTACCGCGTACAACCCCTCCGACCGATTGGGTCGCAGGGATACTTATTCTTTGTTTGCTGATACTGGCAGTTATTCAGGTTACCGTTCCCCGGCGGTTGCAGCAGGTTTTCAGGTCAGTGGCTTTGCCTTATTATGTGAATCAGCTCGAACGTGAAGGGAATCTGCTGAGTGAGCGCATGAGCTTTTCATTAGGATTTGTATATCTCACCTCTCTTTCGTTGTTGTTGTACCGGATTGCCGTGTATTTTGTACCGGGACGCGAACTGCCATTCAGCGGATGGGTATTGTTTATGGTCATTCTCGGGATCTGCATAATGCTTTACGTGCTGAAAATACTTGCGATGCAGTTTACAGGTACGGTTTTTAAAACCACAAGATTGGTGCATGATTACCTGGTTAACAATATGATTTTTAATGTAGTAACAGGCATTATATTGTTTCCTGCCGTAATGGTATCGTTATACATCAATGACCCTGTTTACATTTGGATATCCTGCGGGATAGTTACTATATTATTGGTTTATAGATTTATACGGGGATTTATAATCGGATTATCAAACACTAAGTATTCTGTGTTTTATTTATTTTTATACCTTTGCACCCTCGAAATTCTACCGCTTCTGTTGATCTATAAAGCTGTAATTCAGCATTGATATTGTTGATTGATAAGCAGTTATAATTGTTCACGAAATAAAAATAACCGCGAGTTGAAAGTAAAGAACATTCTTATTTCGCAACCCATACCGGTTGATCTGGAAAAATCACCCTATGGCGATGTTATCAGGAAACACAATGTGAACATTGAGTTTCATAAATTCTTTAAGATCGAAGGTGTTAGTGCCCGTGAATTCCGCGATGAAAAAGTTTACATCAACGACTTTACGGCTGTGATTTTCAACAGCAAACACGCTGTTGATCATTTCTTCAGGATTGCAAAGGAAGTGCGCGTTGATGTGCCCGAAACCATGAAGTATTTCTGCAACAGCGAATCGGTAGCTTTTTATCTGCAGAAATATGTTCAGTTTCGCAAGCGTAAGATTTTCCATGTTGATCAGGATGTTTCGCAGATGCTTGATCTTATCAAGAAACACAAAACCGAAAAATATCTGCTTCCATGCTCCAACACGTTTAATCCGGAACTTACGGCATTGCTCGACGCAACAAAGATCGATTATAAAACCGCCGTGCTATACCGTACCTTGCCCGACGAGATGCGTGATGTGCTTGATCTGGCCAAGTATGACCTGATTGTTTTCTTTAGTCCGCAAGGTATCAAATCCCTGTTTTATAACTGGCCCGAATTTGTTCAGGGAGACAAACTCATTGGCGCATTTGGCGCTACTACTGCGCAAGCAGCAGCCGAGTCGGGGCTGGTAGTCAATATTCCGGCACCTACCATATCAGCTCCTTCAATGGCTATGGCCATTGATGCCTATATCTCGAAAAACTGCAAAAAGTAAGCCCGGCCCGCATAATATAAACCTCAGCCGGATTTTTCCGGCTGTTTTTTTGCCCTGTTTCCAAATACTGCTATCTCGCCTGCAAAAATTGCACACCAGTGTTGACTATCTTTGCTCCCTTATTGTGATGACATCAACCGGAACATACAGTTTTACAAAAACTGAAAAATTGTGCAACCGCAAAACCATTGAACTGCTTTTCGCCGGAGGTAACTCGTTTTTTATTGCCCCATTCAAAGTACTATGGTCAGTTGATAACAAAATAGCCGCCGCCGCGGTTCAGGTGGTAATGATAGTTCCGAAGCGTAATTTCAGGAATGCCGTTACACGCAACCGTATAAAGCGAATAATGAGAGAAGCCTACAGGCTGCATAAAGAGGCATTGTGTAACTCCCTGTCCGGCAAAAGCATTAGCTTTTCTGTTGCCATCATTATGACTGGCCGTAAGGTTCCCGACTTTAAAGAGTGCGAGCAGATAATAATGCTAATTTTGCAGCGTTTACAACAAGAACATGAAAAAATTGCCGGCTAGGTTTTTGATTTTACTCATCAGGTTTTATCAAGCGGCTATTTCACCGTACCTGCCTCCCTCCTGCCGCTACACTCCGACCTGTTCTGCCTATGGCGTTGAAGCCATAAAGAAGTACGGTGCTATCAAGGGTGGCTGGCTTACGCTGAAAAGGCTTTCATCATGCCATCCCTGGGGCGGCAGCGGATACGACCCTGTACCCTGAAACTCATCATTGCAACAATAACACTGATCATGAACAGAATAAGATACACT
>JAKLFM010000100.1:3385-9012 GCA_022711175.1 Bacteroidota bacterium
TAGCGATAATTATCCTGATTGTTGCTGCGGGTTTTAAAACCTCACCCTTATGCGCCCAGCAATCGCAGGAATTTGAGATTTCAAAGAATCTCGACATTTTTATCACTCTTTATAAAGAACTGAATACCAATTATGTTGACGATATCAACGCATCTGAGTTGATGCAAACAGGCATTAATGCCATGCTTGATGATCTCGATCCTTACACGGTTTACATTCCGGAAGCAGAAATTGAGGATTACCGTTTCATGACCACCGGCGAATACGGTGGAATCGGTTCGCTTATACACCAGCAGGATGGTAAAATCATCATATCAGAACCATATGAAAATGCTCCTGCCCAAAAAGCTGGTCTGAAAGCCGGCGATCGCATTCTTAAAGTGAACGATAAAAGCACTGAAGGCAAATCGGTTGACGATGTGAGTTCCATACTCAAAGGCCAGCCCGGCACATCGCTAAAACTTGAAGTTGAACGCAATGGAATGAGCAAACCGCTCATTATTAATATAAACCGCGAAAAAATAGTGCTTGATGCAGTCCCATATTATGGTATGCTCAACGGTGAAATAGGCTATATCAAACTTACCAGTTTCACTCAAACAGCTTCAGCTGAAGTAAAGAAAGCATTTTTGAATCTGAAACAGGAGCATGATGTAAAAGGCATTGTTCTCGACCTGCGCGATAACGGCGGCGGTTTACTCACCGAAGCCGTCAACATCGTAAACCTGTTTGTTAACAAAGGAGAACTGGTGGTGAGTACAAAAGGGAAACAACCTGATAAAAATAAAACATACCGTACCCTCCTCGATCCACTAGATGCTGAAATTCCGCTGATAGTCCTGGTTAACGGAAGCAGTGCATCGGCATCGGAAATTGTAAGCGGCGCATTGCAGGATCTTGACAGGGCTGTAATCATGGGGCGCAATACGTATGGTAAAGGTCTCGTGCAGAACATTTTCCCTCTTACTTACAATACCCAGGTCAAAATTACTGTCGCCAAATACTATATCCCCAGCGGGCGATGCATACAGGCCATTGACTATGCCCACAAGGATGGTAACGGAATAGCCGGCCATATCCCCGATTCGCTCATTACTGCTTACAAAACCAAGCACGGACGTACGGTTTACGATGGAAAAGGCATAGCGCCTGATGTTGAACTCGATACTACACGATTCAGTTCAGTGGCATACAACCTGTTTATAAAATATCTCATCTTTGATTATGCCACAAAATTCGCTGCCGAAAACGCCGAGATTCCAAAACCCGGTGCTTTCAGGATAACTGACGACATATTTGATGACTTTAAAAAGTTTGTTTCAGCGAAAGGATTTGAATTTTCGACTGCTGCTGACCGCGATCTTATTGCATTGAAACAAGCAGCCCAAGCCGAAGGCTGCTGGGATGAAATTAAAACTGACTATGAGTTGTTGAAATCTAAAATTGAGAAACATAAAACTGAGGACATTGACAATAACCGCGATGAAATCTCTCAGCTTCTGAAACTTGAAATCGTAAGCAGGTATTACTATCAAAAAGGTCGCATCGAATCGTCACTGAGCAGTGATAAAGACTTGCTCGAAAGTGAAAAACTGATAAATGACAAACCTTTGTACCAGGCAATTATCAGCGGTTCGTATGTGAAACCGGCGAACTAAAACAAGGGTTAAAGAGTAACCTGCACGCTATGAAAATTCTTAAACAGGAATTCAACTGGAACAGCGATTCGCTGTATCATGTGATGGTTTTCCTGTTGATGGCTTCCATTCCATTATCAAAGTACACAACAAGTATGTCGCAAATGGGACTTACAGCTTTGTGGCTCTGGCATGGCGTTGAAACGGGTTACTTAAAAGGGTTTTCAAAAACCGACTGGTTTTCGCCCTCACGTTGGTTATTGTTTGTGATTCAAAGCCTGCGTGAAATCTGGAAAGCATTCATTGCAAAATGGAAAGCATTTTTCGGTAATAAGGAAGCAATGGTACTGGCTTCGCTTTACCTTATGCTCGTTATCGGCTTACTTTGGACAAGTGATTTCAACTATGCCTTGAAAGACTTGCGAACAAAGGTTCCTTTGATCATACTCCCGCTTTTCCTGGCAACAGGCCCCAAAATCAAAACCAAAACGCTTCACTGGATGCTGTTAGGCTACAGTCTGGCTTTGTTTGGCGGGACACTCTACCGGCTAATACTGCTTTATAATCTTGAAATTACCGATCCTCGCAATATTTATGCCCACATGTCGCATATCAGGTTCAGCCTGAACCTTGTAATGAGTATATTTTCTCTTTTATACATGTCGTGGAAAAGAGCATTTGAACCGCTATGGATGAGGACAGGAATGGTTTTACTCGCATTTTACTTTGCCTTGTTCATGATTTATATGCAATACGATACAGGTGTGGCTCTGATGGTAATTGTTGCAGTAATCGTTGCCTTCGTAGCGGCATTCAGGCAGTCGGGGTTGAAATCGAGATATTTGCTCATTGCAGTATCATTGCTGATCTTCATTATTCCGGTTGTATATGTTTCGAGCGTGGTTCGCGAATTTCGTTCGGTTAAACCGGTGTATATCTTCAAACTCGACCAGTACACATCGAATGGAAATTTATATCAGCACGACACCACTAATTTTCTGATTGAAAACGGTGAATATCCCGGACTTTACATCTGCGATAAGGAGTTGCGCAGGGAATGGGAAAAACGAAGCCGCGTTTCGTTCGATGGTTTTGACCAGAAAGAACAGTTACTCAGAAGCACACTAATCAGATACCTGGCTTCGAAGGGTCTGCGCAAGGATTCGCTTGGTATAAGCAACCTGTCAGACAACGACATTCATGCCATCGAGTCGGGAGTTACCAGTTTTAAAAACAAGAGCGGATTTAATATCAAAACACAGGTTTACAACTACCTGCTTTCGTACAGCAATTACCATAACAAAGGCGACCCTAATGCCGGTTCGCTTGTGCAAAGGATTGAATACTGGCGCACTTCGCTGTTCATTATTCAGAAAAGCCCCTGGTTCGGGGTTGGCACCGGTGATATTCCATCAGCTTTCGAAAGGCAGTACAACGAAATGAATTCGCCACTGAAACCAGAATTCAGAAAGCGGTCGCACAACCAGTACCTCTCCACGCTTGTGGCATTCGGAATATTCGGTTTTGTATGGTTTGTGTTTGCCTTGCTCTATCCTGCAATAAAACTCAACAGGCTCAAGCAATACTATTACCTTGTTTTCTTTATCGTGGTAATGGTTTCGATGCTTACCGAAGACACCATTGAAAGCCAGGAAGGTGTTACTTTTTTTGCCTTCTTCACCTGTCTGTTCCTGCTTGCATGGAAATACAGCGACGGTGTAACTAAGAATATTGCCCAGATCGATTCTACAATTGGTTGATACTGTTTTTCTTGTGCTATTGGCCTGTTACTTTCTTGTTGTTATGGCGAATAATCCTTTATCTTTATCAGCAAAAAAATGCCGGGTATGATCGAACGTACATTCTCCATATCGGTAGCTGAATATGATCAAATTTCCGAACTGGCATTGGCCGACCGGGAACTTCTTTTGCGTGCTGTTGATGCAACAAAAACGGCTTATGCACCTTACTCAGCTTTCAATGTTGGTGCGGCAGTCAGGCTATCGGGAGGAAGAATATTTACCGGCAGCAACCAGGAAAACTCGGCATATCCTTCGGGTATTTGCGCCGAACGGGTTGCGATATTTGCCGCTTCGTCGCAGTGCCCCGGCGATGCCATCGAAGCCATTGCCATTGCTGCAAGTACTCAGAACTTTGAACTGAAAAACCCGGTTACACCCTGTGGCGCATGCAGGCAGGTGATGGCTGAGTATCAGAATCTTTCGGGAAAGCCCATCCGTATCATCATGAAAGGAATGTCGGGGAAAGTATGGCTAGTAAATGGCGTTGAGAACCTGCTGCCACTCATGTTTCATGCTGAGAGTCTGAAAAAGTAGTTATTTCGCCTCCTCCCCTTTTCTGCCACATTTCCATTTCCCCGGTTTCTGGAAACGATCTGGCTTGCGAGTCCATTTTACTTATAATCAGAAACATCGACTATCACTCAGAAATTATTTTTTGTCACGCACTTTAAAAAAAATTTTACTTTTATGCCTTCACTAAAACAAAGAGCAAACATGAAAAAATTTACTCTCTTACTCATGGCTGTCGCCATCTTCATGATTATCCCAGGAAAATCCCAGAATGTGCCGAGGAGTTACGTAGTTCTCGAAATTGCCACCGGTACGTGGTGTGTATATTGTCCGGGTGCAGCCAACGGAGCCGATCAACTTATTACCGAGGGTAAATCGGTGGCTGTGATTGAGAATCATAATGGTGACAGTTATGCCAACACATACTCTAATGGTCGCAATTCGTATTACAGCATCAGCAGTTTCCCGACTGCGAAATTCGACGGTGTTGTATCACATTCCGGAGGCCAGGCATGCCCAACAGCCAATATTTATTCCACTTATTTGCCATTATACAATCAGCGCATCGCGGTAACAAGTCCGCTCTCAATTTGCTTAACCGGAACGAATGTCGGTAATAATTATACCATCAACATTGCGCTGCATAAAGTCGGAACCATAAATTCCAATGATCTCAAACTACATCTCGTCCTCACTGAATCTGATATACCCGTGAGCTGGTTTTGCATGAATGATATAGATTTTGTGAACAGGCTGATGGTTCCCGATCAGAATGGCACGGCTGTCAGCTTTAACTCCGGCGATTTTCAATCATACACACTCAATTTTGCCAAAGATGCTTCGTGGGTTTTAGCTAATTGTGAACTTGTTGCCTTTGTGCAGGATAATTCAACCAAGGAAATTCTGAATGCTCAGAAGGCTCCATTAGGCAATCTCCCTACTAATTCTGTTACATCAGCCGACTTTACTGCCAATGTAACTTCGGGATGCTCACCGGTTACGGTAAATTTTACAGATCTTTCAGTCGGTGCAACGCAGTACAGCTGGACTTTCCCCGGCGGAACCCCATCAACATCCACGCTTCAGAATCCGGTTATTACCTATAATACACCAGGCAGTTACGATGTAACACTCACTGCCTCTGCCGGCTCCTGTGGCCTTTCGGTTACAAAAAATGCATATATCAATATAACCAGTGCTCCGACTGCTCCGGGCATGCCCCAGGGCGAAAGCGGGATGTGCAACACTGCGCCAGTACAAACTTATACTATAGGCAATATCGCCAACGCAACATCCTATACCTGGGAGCTCACACCTCCTGAATCGGGAGTTTTAACGCCCAATGGCACCAACTGTACCATCGACTTTACCGATACCTGGACAGGTGTTGCAAGCTTAAAAGTACAGGCCGCCAATGATTGCGGACCCGGCCCCTGGTCGCCTGTGAAGAGCATTACAATAAGCGAGATTCCGGGAAGCTGCGGTGCACCTACCGGCCCAACTTCTCTGTGCATGAATCCCGATGACACTCAGTATGCAACCACCGGAGCTACACCTGCTACCTATTATGTTTGGAGCATACAACCAAATTCAGCAGGTACCATCATGCCCGACGGTCTTTCAGCAACTGTTTTCTGGAACGACACATTTACAGGCGAAGCCTACATCAAAGTTAAAG
>JAKLFM010000101.1 GCA_022711175.1 Bacteroidota bacterium
GAGGAGGAACTCTTCCGCTTTTTCGGTAACGAAAGAAGACATGCTGAGATCGTAAATGGCCGTTTGCTTTCATTTTTCAGTGGAAGCAGTAATCACGTGATGCTCAGGGAAAAGGAACTGCTGTGCGACCGGCCGCATGCTCATATCATGCAAGCAAATACGGGAATGGTTCCTGACGAAAATATCATTTCCACTACGGCTTTCGCTTTTGGCGTGTTCAATTCTCACATTTCGCAGGGAAACACCAATTTCGGCGTATTGTTGTCGGTTTGCACCAGCCAGTTTAACCAGGACCCTTACACAGGTCAGCGTATTTTTGTGGAAACCTTTGAAGGCCGATTCCTCCTGGGTGTTCCTTCGGCCTTCGAGATGGGGTTGAATCACTGTCGCTGGATATACAAATCCAAAGGAAAACTCTGGCAGGTGCGCACCTGGACTTCGCCGGACCAGCCTTTTGTGAACATGGATTTCAGCGTGCTGCAAGGCGGCGAAGTGAACCTGGTGATCACACACGATTTTGATAAGCTGAATGAATGGGTTGTTGAACAGGGCTCTTCAAAGACCACATTTATAGCCAGGCCGTCTGCCGGCAGTATGCTTGCCGGCAAATTTCCGAATGCCCGGTTTCGAATCGTTGTAAACAGCCATAATGATTTTGTGGCTGAAAGTACAGGCGAAACGGGAATGAGCGGGAACGCCGGCGGATTGTTCACCGTAAGGGTAAAAAAGTCAACGCATTTCTGCATGACCTTTATCGGCGAAACACAAAAACAAGCAAATCATGTAGTTACAGGAACTTCAGATACCTGGTTCCAAGCCGATGCGGCTGAAGCAAAGACTTTTTGGGAAAAACTCAGCCTTGGATTGAAAATCGGTTCATCGCATCAGGATATTTCGGCCATACGCGAAATACTGCCCTGGTACGGCATGAATGCGCTGATCCATTTCCTCACGCCATATGGCCTGGAGCAATTCAGTGGGGCAGCCTGGGGAACGCGCGATGTGTCGCAGGGACCAATCGAATTGCTGATCACCTTAGGCAAATATGCCGAAGCCCGGAAAGTGCTGCTGACTATCTTCGCAAACCAGAATCCTGACGGCGGCTGGCCGCAATGGTGGATGTTCGACAGCTTCGATTCCATCAGAGCCGGCGATTCGCATGGCGATGTGTTCTACTGGGTAATCATAGCACTGGCAAATTATATCAGGGTAACCGGTGACCTTACTATTTTAAAGGAAGAAATCCCCTATTTCGAAAAGAGAGAGGAAATACCCTCCGTAAAAACACCTGTTTCGGAGCATGTTGACAGGCTGATTGCAATGATCACGGCATCGTTTATTTCCGGCACTTCGCTCGTACCTTTTGGCGGCGGCGACTGGAACGACTCGCTGCAACCTGTGAACGAGGAACTGGCGCACCGCCTCATTTCGAGCTGGACAGTGGAGATGAATTACCAGGCATTTGCACAGTACAAGCAGGTATTCGAACTCTCCGGTGAAAGAGAAAAGGCAGATTTGTTGAGCAAAATCTGCGACAGCATCAAATCCGACTTCAATAAACACCTGGTGAAAGACGGAATCGTTGCAGGATATGGACTTGTTGAAGATGACGGCAATATCAGCGTGCTGCTGCATCCCTCAGATCAAAAGACCGGCATTCAGTACAGCCTTCTGCCGATGGAAAGAGGCATCATCAGCGGACTTTTCACAAAGGAACAGGCTTTGTTGCACCGCGACCTGATCGAAAAACACCTCAAAGGCCCTGACGGCGCTCGTTTGATGGATCGGCCCCTGCGGTATAAAGGCGGCATTCAGGAAATCTTTCAGCGGGCCGAAAGCAGCACCTTCTTTGGGCGCGAAATCGGCCTCATGTACGTGCACGAACACATTCGCTATGCCGAACTGCTTGCGCGCCTGGGTGATGCCAAAGCTTTTGTGAAAGCCATGCGGCAGGCGAAACCTGTTGATTACAAAAACATCGTTTCCTGCGCCGATTACCGCCAGGCCAATTGTTACTACAGCAGTTCCGATGTTACCTTCGCGACCCGGTACGAAGCCGACGAAAAATATGCTGATGTGATTGCCGGAAAATATCCGCTCAAAGGCGGCTGGCGCGTGTATTCCAGCGGGCCGGGCATTTACCTCGGGATAGTAATTACTAAGCTCCTGGGATTTCGAAATGAATCAGGTACCATTGTGTTCGATCCTGTTATGCTCAAAGAGATGGATGGGTTAGTAGCGGAGATCGCTTACGGAAATAACTCGCTAAGTCTCAGCTATCATGTTGTAAACAATACGCACAGTCCCGAGCGGATAACGGTAAACGGAAGTGAACTGGAATTTTCGCGGGAAGCTAATCCATATCGCACCGGAGGAGCTGTGATTGACAAGGAACTGTTTGAGTCGTTTCTTGTTCCTGGCGAAAACATCTTAGAGATTTGGATGTAGAACACCTTGATAATCAGTACATAAATATTAATTCTCATGAGATTCGCCTTGTTGCTTATCTGCTTCACCATAATCGCGGTTAACGGGTCATCGGCGCAGCAACTAAAGGGTCCAACTGATAAATCCGGCAGTTTGATTCCAGTTGCGGGGATAATGAAAAACCTCTCCGATTCCGCTCTGCTGGATATAGTGCAGCGGCAGACTTTCCGCTTTTTCTGGCACGACGCACATCCTGTCAGCGGACTCGCACTGGAGCGAAGTGATACGGTGCTGGCCGAACATTATTGGGATTACATCAACGAAGCCTGGGACGAACCCAATTTCAGCAAAACGCCTTTCGGACCTGATGCCTGCGCCATTGGTGGAACAGGTTTCGGTATTATGAGTACGATTGTTGCCGTGCAGCGCGGCTGGATTGGCAGAGACACTGCCGTGAAACGCCTGGTGCAAATAGCTGATTTTCTGGCCAATGCCGACTGCTTCCACGGTATTTACCCGCATTTTATAGATGGCCGCACCGGCAAAACCATCAAATTCGACCGGCTCGACGATGCCGCTGATCTCGTGGAAACATCTTACCTGCTGATGGGATTTTTATGTGCCCGCGAATATTTTAACCGCAAAACGCCCATCGAAACATACCTGCGCAACCGCATCACCAAAATGTGGAACGCCGCCAACTGGAACTGGCACACCAACGGCGAAAAGAAACTCTATTGGCACTGGAGCCCCAACAACGGATTCGATATGAATTTCCCGATCTGGGGTTGGAACGAATGCCTGATTACATACATTATGGCGGCTTCGTCGCCTTTTCATCCCATTTCAAAAGAGGTGTACGACGGATCGTGGGTTGGCAGTAACGGTTTCAGGAATGGGAAATCGTATTACGGAATTACCTTACCCTTAGGTAATTACGAAATGGGCGGACCGCTGTTTTTCGAACATTATACCTTCCAGGGCATCGACCCTCGCAGCCTGACCGACTCGCTTGGCAATGATTATTTTGAACAGGTTCGCAACCACACGCTCATCAACCGCGCATATTGCATCCAAAACCCGAAACATTACAAAGGCTATGGCGAAAATTGCTGGGGGCTCACTGCCGGCGACAGCTATAAAGGCTATGTGGCGCATTGTCCCGATACGGATTTCGGTGTTATACAGCCCACAGCAGCATTATCCTCGTTTCCTTACACACCTGAATATTCCATGCAGGCCTTGAGGCATTTCTATTACGACCTTGGCGGAAAAATCTGGAGCCCATACGGATTCGTTGACGGTTTCAGCGAATCGCATAATTGGTATGCCAAAAGCCACCTGGCTATCGATCAGGGGCCCATTGTTGTAATGCTTGAAAATTACCGAACCGGCCTTTTGTGGAAACTCTTCATGCAAATACCTGATATTCAGCATGGACTGAAAAGGCTTGGTTTTAAAAGTCCATGGTTGCAGAATCAAACTCATTAAAATGCACAGGAAAGCATATTTCACTTTCATTTTGGCGTGTTTGCTATTGTTAAACCTGCAAACGGCAGCACAATTCGAAGGTGTCGGAAACATCATTTCCTGGAAAAAAACGCCCGAAGGCCTCAAAGGAAAAACCAGGTCAGCTTTCTTCAGGGTCAGGGTTTATAATGCCAACGTGATCCGCGTAACTGTATCGAGAAATGATAGCAATCATGACTTCTCCTATGTGCTGAGCGAAAACCTGAAACCTGAGCTTCAAAATTTTAAAATTTCGGAAAACAAGAACTCAGTGCTGATATCAACTGATTCTTTGGATGTTGTATTGGAAAAGTTCCCTGAATTCAGGGTCATTTTCAAAAATAAATCAGGCAAAATCATCAACGAAGATATGCCCGGGGCGGCCTTCGGCTCTGCGTTCGACGGCAACAAATCGAACCTCTACAAAGTCATTCAGCCCGGCGAGCGCTTCGTAGGGCTTGGCGAAACTTTAGGCAACCTCGACAAACGCGGCAGCGCATTTACACTCAACAATACTGATACTTATCGTTACGGCGATTCGCGGTTGCCCATGTACGTAAGCATTCCGTTCTATATCGGTATTCAAAACCGGGAAACTTACGGCATTTTTTATCACAATACCTTCAGGACCTTTTTCAATTTCGGCATTTCCACACCATTTGCCTCCATCACAGCCGACGGCGGCGATGTGGACTATTTTTTCATTTATGGAGATGGCATTCCTGAAATTCTGAAACAATATACTGCGCTTACCGGACGTATGCCGCTGCCGCCCAAATGGTCGCTGGGTTACCACCAAAGCCGTTGCAGTTATTTTCCCCAGCAAAACGTGGAATGGCTGTCCGAAACCTTCCGCTCCAGGCAAATTCCGATAGATTGCATTGTGCTGGATGCCGATTACCTGCACGAATACGAACCGTTCAGGATTAACAAAGAGCGTTTCCCCGATATGCCCGCTCTGACCAGGCATCTTGCCGATCTCGGCATCGAAGTAACGGCTTCGGTGAACCCGGGCATCAAACTCGACACAACCTACTTTGCGCACAACGACGGCCTGAAGAATGACATCTTTGTGAAATATGCCGATGGCAGCCTCTTTACATCAGAAATAGCGCCTAGTCTGAACAATTTTCCAGATTTTACCAGTCCCAATGCCCGAAACTGGTGGAGCGACAACATGAAATTCCTTCCGGAAAACGGCATCCACGGCTATTGGAACGATATGAACGAACCGGCGGTCGGAGGCAGCTATCTGCCTGAGAACCTTCTATTTGACTTCGACGGACGAAAGGCTTTTGCACCTGAAGCCAAGAACCTTTATGGCATGCTGATGGCACGCAGCAGTTATGAATCGGCAATAAAATATGGCGGAAACCGCAGACCTTTTGTCCTTAGCCGCTCAGGATTTGCAGGCATTCAGCGCTACGCAGCCGTGTGGACCGGCGACAACACCGCAAAAGATGATTACCTGCTGGGAGGCGCTCTGCTCAATACCCAAATGGGCTTGTCGGGCGTGCCATTTGTGGGTGATGATATCGGCGGATATATCGGCAACACAAGTAAGGAACTGTTCACACGCTGGATTGAGGTGGGCGCTTTTGAACCTTTTTGTCGCAACCACAAAGAAGCTTATGCCAATGCCAATGAACCCTGGAGTTACGGCGAGGAAGCCGAAGCCATTGCAAGGGAATATATCGGATTCCGATACAGGCTGATGCCTTATTTGTACTCGAAATTTTACGAAGCCTCACAAACCGGGATGCCGGTTGCCCGGAGTTTATGTATCAGCAATCCACACAACGACAAGGTTTTTGATGCCCTGTACCAATTTCAGTTTCTGTGTGGCGATGCCATCATGGTAGTGCCTGTGACTACTGCCGAAAAAACTAAGAAGTTTTACCTTCCTGAAGGCTTGTGGTACGATCTGTTTACCGACGAAACTTTTCCGGGTAATCAGGAATTGACTGTTGATTGCCCGATCTACAAAATCCCGTTGTTTGTGAAGGAATCGTCGGTTATTGTGATGCAAAGCCTTGTACAGTCAGCAAAGCAAAAACCGGGCGATACACTTTTCGTTCATGTGTATAAAGGATCTCAACCGAATGTTTTTGAGTATTATGAGGACGACGGAAATACTCTGAATTATCAGCGAAATGAATTCTGCAAACGAACCGTCACCTACAATCCGGCACTTAAACAAGTAGTATTTTCAGCACAATCAGGGAGTTATGCTTCCACATTCAAGGTAATCAAGTGCATTTTGCATGGATTTGGAAGCGACCTGAGGCAGGTAAACATTAACAACCGGTCTTTTACAACAAACCTTGAAACCATCCGGCTAATTGACGGTTTGAAGTACCTCGAAGGAATTTATGACCCGGCATATTTCATGAACCTCCGGCAATCGGAAATGGCTGGTAAACAACTTACCTTTAGTTTTGCAAATACTGAACAGGAAATAGAAATCAATTGGTAGAATTACCGTAATATGAAGATAATCTGCTCAATACTGCTTACAAGTCTGCTTCTTACCGTTGCATTAACGGCCAAAAGCCAGCAAAAAACCTATTGCAATCCCATGAACATTGACTATGGCTACACTCCTATCCCGAATTTCTGTCAATGGGGTAATCACCGTGCCACCGCCGATCCGGTGATTGTGACTTATAAAGGCGACTATTTCCTTTTCTCAACAAACCAGTGGGGCTACTGGTGGAGCAACGACCTCGTAAAATGGAATTTTATCCCACGCAAATTCCTGCGTCCCTGGAACGAGGGCTACGACGAACTCTGCGCGCCGGCAGTGGGAATAATCGGTGACACCATGCTTGTTATGGGTTCCACCTATGAAGCAGATTTTACGATTTGGATGAGCACAAATCCTAAAACCGATGATTGGAAACCGCTCGTTGAGAAATTCGTTCCCGGCGGCTGGGATCCGGCTTTTTTCACTGATGACGATGGTAAACTATACATATACAACGGCAGCAGCAATCAATATCCCGTGTATGGAGTGGAACTTGACCGCAAAACCCTTAAGCCGCTCAGCGCACGCCGCGAGATGTATATCCTCGAACCCTGGCGTTATGGTTGGCAGCGTTTTGGCGAAAACATGGATGATACTTTTCTCGATCCGTTTATTGAAGGCTCGTGGATGACCAAACACAACGGCAAATACTACTTCCAGTATGGTGCACCGGGAACCGAATTCAGCGGGTATGCCGATGGTGTAGTTGTTGGCAAAGACCCGCTTTTCAGGATGGAAAATACACCGCAATCCATGCCGATGAGCTACAAACCCGGCGGTTTTGCTCGCGGGGCTGGCCATGGAGCAACTTTTCAGGATAAATGGAACAACTACTGGCATGTATCAACCATTGGCATCTGTGTAAAAAACAACTTCGAACGCAGGATCGGTATGTGGCCGGCAGGATTTGACAGCGACGACATAATGTACTGTAATACAGCCTTTGGCGATTACCCAACTTACCTGCCCGACGGCACTGAAGACCATTTGAATAGCCGTTTTACAGGCTGGATGCTGCTTAATTACCAGAAACCCGTCACCGTTTCGTCCACATTGGGAAGCTATTATGCCAACAATGCCGTGGACGAAAACATCAGGACATACTGGTCGGCAGCCACCGCCAATCCTAACGAATGGATATGCACTGACCTGGGTGAAATCAGCACTGTACGAGCCATTCAGCTCAATTATGCCGATCAGGATGCCGGATTCCTCGGTAAATCATCAGGAGTATTTCATCAGTATAAGATTATGGAATCGGCTGACGGTAAAAAATGGAATCTCCTGGTAGATAAGAGCCGGAACCAAACCGATGTACCCCACGACTACATCGAATTGGATAAACCTGTGATGACAAGGTATTTGAAACTGATCAACCTGCACATGCCTACGGGCAAATTTGCCATCAGCGGATTTAGGGTTTTCGGGCTTGGAACAGGCGAAAAACCTGATGCTGTGAAAGAGTTTATCGTTCTGCGCACCAAAAAAGATAAACGCAGTGCCTGGGTGAAATGGAGTCCTGTTGAAAACGCATACGCATACAACATTTACATGGGGACCGAACCCGATAAACTGTATAATTGTATTATGGTTTACAATGCCAATGAATACTGGCTGAAAACAATGGACAAGGATAAAACCTATTATTTCACCATTGAAGCGATAAACGAAAACGGGATTAGCGAACACTCCAAAGTAATTGTTGCCGAATAAGTTATGCTTATTTTGAACGTACAAACAGTGAAAAAACATCAAAATATAAAGATGAAAAAACACAAGATTTTATTGGTGAGCATCTTCATGCTTTCGGGAATAATAGGTCTGGCTCAGCCCAAAGTATTGACTCCCGATGAGAAAATGAAAGTTTTTGTTGATGCCCTGATGAAGAAGATGACGCTGCAGGAGAAAATCGGGCAACTGAACCTGCCGGGATCGGGAGATATTATAACCGGACAAACCTCAAACTCCGACATAGGGAAAAAAATCCGCGAAGGTAAAGTGGGCGGGCTGTTGAATATCAAAGGCGTTGAAAAAATCCGTGATGTGCAAAAAGTTGCTGTGGAAGATAGCCGTTTGAAAATACCGCTCATTTTTGGTATGGATGTCATCCATGGTTACGAGACCACTTTCCCTATCCCACTGGCTTTGGCAGCAAGTTTCGACATGAACCTCATCGAAAAATGCGCGCGTGTGGCAGCTACCGAAGCCAGTGCCGACGGCATCTGCTGGACATTCTCACCCATGGTTGATATT
>JAKLFM010000102.1 GCA_022711175.1 Bacteroidota bacterium
TCATATCAATAAGCAGTTCAGGTTATCATTAGCCCAAAGTTATACAATATTTTTACATGTATGTCAAGGGGGGGGGGCGAGAAAGTTATTAACAATTCAATAAAATATGTGTGTTATTAGGCCTTGAATAAAGCTTATTTATGATTCTGACATTTATAATGCAGCAGATAATCCTCAATTCTCCAATGCCCATTGTCCATTGTCAATCCCGATAGCTATCGGGATCCATTGTCCATTAACCATCACACCGCCAGCAACGAGCAGCCCCTCACATCGCTGCTGTCGAAGCGAGCTATCAAGAATTACGATTTGAAGAGGGTATGTATAAACGTCCCCGCTAGTTAGCAGGGATGTTTAAGAAGAAAAAAAATAAATGCTGAATGTTAATCATTGCTTTTTCGTTGCTTAACCCAGATAACAATTGTATAAATTACGTAACCTGCTAAGATGAGGAAAGCAAAACCGGTAACAGGTCTAAAACCTGAAGACGAGGGACTTGCAATTATTCTGTAACTGAGAATACATAGCAATACAAATGATAAAATCGGGGGGAGCCATGTATTCCAGTACTTTGATCCAATCTTAGTACCTCTTCGAAAAATAAATTGCATGAAGAATATTACCAGGACTAAACCAATAACAAGTAGAATTTCAGCTGTTTTCATTATTGGGATGTGTTATGAAAATAGTCGTCGTTTTGATCAAACATTCATTCTTCATTACCACGAACTTGTCACACAAAAAGATGGGCAACAAAAACCACATCCACAAAGATAACAGCAAAAAAGATATGCAGGGAAAAATTCAATTGTCGTGGCGCATCCTAAGCAGCAGACATAAAACGTTGGAGGGCAGCAAGGCACACCACCTCCTGGAGAACTAATGCTTTGTACGAGTACATCATAATTTGCCCCGGGATTAGCCCTGTAATAAGAAATTATACCTTTAAGTTTATTACTGATTTCTTCATTTGTTTTATTACAAGGGATACATTCATTTGTGACAGATATTCCATATTTAGTAATTAATCGTTGAGCAGCTTCTTTAACCTGCTGATGTTTGGAATCATACTCCTTCTGTGTCATACCAAGCATGGATAAGAAGGCAGTTTGATTTGAGAAATCAACTGTGCTGGGATCAATTGAGGAATTGATGCATTTATTCATTATTTCAGTGTTTATTGAAGTAATTATTATCCAATCTGGGTCATTTTTCAATTCCCGGGAAGGTTGGGCAAAGATGTTGGTAGTGATCAGAATGATCATTATAATGGTAAAAATGTATCTACCAGTTATTCTGCACTTTTGAATGTTCATCTTTTTGCAACTCGTTATCAGGATTGTGCAAATTGATAAAACAAATAGTTGTTTAATTCGTGACATGGTTTTGTAAATTTGTGCTCAATGCCGGCTGCCGGGAGCGGCTGTTGTTACCATACCAACGGGATAACAGCCTGCTCCCTAAGGGCCGGTATAAAGCCGGTGAAACAATGGTTTGTTTATACAGTATTGCAGTTTAAGACCCGGTAGGTTTTCAGGATTTCCGGCCAGCGGCGACCTCCTTTCATAATATGGCGCGGGGTTAGTCCTTTTATAAAATGCAATATGGTTTCGTAAAGTATTTTTTTCTATATCTGATTTTTATGAATCTAAGTAAATGCTATCACAATTAAACAGGATCGGTCATCATATCAATAAGCAGTTCAGGTTATCATTAGCCCAAAGTTATACAATATTTTTACATGTATGTCAAGGGGGGGGGGCGAGAAAGTTATTAACAATTCAATAAAATATGTGTGTTATTAGGCCTTGAATAAAGCTTATTTATGATTCTGACATTTATAATGCAGCAGATAATCCTCAATTCTCCAATGCCCATTGTCCATTGTCAATCCCGATAGCTATCGGGATCCATTGTCCATTAACCATCACACCGCCAGCAACGAGCAGCCCCTCACATCGCTGCTGTCGAAGCGGCCGAGTACTTCAAACTGCCCGCTGTCATTCAATCTTCCGAGGTCCTGTGTGGCGATGAAAGAGCAACTGTGCAGGTTGGCAAGGTCAATCACATTAATACCGCCGGTACGCCCTGCCGGCAACAGAGTCAGCGGGTCGTTGGTATCGCTGACAAGCACTTTCATCCAGGGCGGACAGGTAAACAGTCCGCCGCCTTGCGACCATGCCTGTGACAGCAGTTCCGTCATACCGTATTCCGAATGAATGGATGTTACCGAAAAAGCTTTTATGAGGGTTTCATGCAGTTCGGCGCGGGTAATCTCTTCGCGGCGGCCTTTCATGCCACCGGTTTCCACCACAACGGCGCCGGTAAGCGGCAGGGGATACTGCTCTGCCAAATCGAGCAGCGCATAGGTCACACCAAGCAGCATCACTTTTTTATTTCCCGCAAGGGCATTACGAATTTCTGTTGCCAATTTTTCCAGGTCATGGAGATAAAAGCCGCCAAATGTAAGGTCACTCTTCCACAGCAGCCGGTCAACCATGTACACCAGCGAAGAATTCTGCCTTTCGAGGTACGAAGGCAGCAGGGCAAAAATGTTATACTGTGAAATATCGCCGTAGAAAAGCTTCCAGCCACGGGTGAAACTCTCTTCGTAGAGCGAAAAATCGGCAACATAATGCCTGCTCGTCGTGGTTCCGGTAGTGCCACTGCTCTCGAAAACGGCTTCTTCAGTAAATGAGCCGGTAACCACCTTATGTGTTTTGAAAAAACTGACAGGCAAAAAGGGAATCCGATCATAACTGCTTACCTGTGCAGCATTTATCCCCAGGCTGTCGGCAAAAAGCCGGTACAGGCTGTTGTGCTCATACTGGTAACGAAATATTTCAAGAGCAACATCGTTAAACTGCTGGTCGTTGCCGATAGAAAAAAGCCGCTTTCGGAGTTCATGATTGTCCATACCTAATTTTTGTACCTTTATTCCGCCATTTCAAAGGTCATGAAAGTAAAACCAAAGATACACCTTATTGCTTTTTTGTTGTTGCTCACGGCAGCGGGGTGCATCAAAAAGGAGGAATACCCCGTTGAGCCGCAGATCAGTTTTGGCAGCTACGGCGTTATTCCCGGTGTTGACGGGTATGATTCCATTAGTGTGCTTACCATCAGCTATACTGACGGTGACGGCGATATCGGCCTGTACAGCTATGATTCGGTAGAGCCATACAAATACAACTATTTCCTGAAGTTTCTCGAATGGCGGAACGGTACATTCCAGGAGGTTCAACTGGCCGATACATCGTTTACATTCAATTCGCGTATCCCTATTCTCACTCCCGAAGGCAAGAACAAAAACATCCGCGGCGACATCAGCATGTTCCTCGAAATGTATTATGCTTACATGGCGCTGAAGAGCGATACCATTGCCTTTGAGGTGTATATTCAGGACAGGGCTCTGCACAAAAGTAATGTGTTGCAAACGCCGGCCTTTGTTGTAAACCGGCCTTAACCATTAACTGTAAGTTCGTTGGCCTCTTCTCCCAAAAAGCGAAAACCGGCTAAAGGCAACCGTTTGCTCAAATGGTTGCGGATACTGCTGCTCCTGTCGGGTGGTATTTTCATCATTTCGTTGGTGCTGGCCTTTACCACAGTGCCCTATTATGCCATGTACAGACTGGCTGTAGCCAAAGTGAAGCCGGTAAAAGACCCTGCTGTCATCGTGCTGCTTGGCGGCGCCGGGATGCCCAGCGAAAACGGGCTGATGCGCTGTTACTACACGGCAGAATATGCCCGGCGGTACCCAAAATCGCAGGTGGTGGTAGTTATCCCCGGCAACCTGACTGACAGCTCCGATTCACCGCTCATGTTTGCACAGGAGCTCAAGGTGATGGGCGTAAGCGAGGAAAGAGTTTCGTTTGAAAACAAGGGGAGAAACACGCGTCAGCAGGCGCTTAACCTGGCGCAGCGGTGGCAGGTTAAAGGTACAGGCAGGCCTCTGTTGCTGGTCACGGGTCCGGAACATATGTACCGGGCTGTTGCGAGTTTCGAAAAAGCCGGATTTACCAATGTAACGGGTGCACCCACGTTCGAGAGTTCTGTCGGGGAAGATATGATGCAGTTTAACGACAGGGAACTCAAGGGCAACCGAAATATTCCGGCCATCGGCCACCGCCCGCAGGTAAGGTACCAGTTCTGGAACCACCTGAAGTATGAAGTGAATGTGGGAAGGGAAGTGTTTGCTATTGGATATTACAGGTTGAAGGGGTGGATGTAGGAGTTTGAGAGTTTGAGAGTTTGAAAGTTTGTTTCCAAATTCTTCTTTCCAGATTCTTCTTTCCAGATTCCAGATTCTTAACTCCAGTTTCAAAAAAGTTTCCTCTTGCTTCATAATAAAAACTATAGTAATTTAGTTACCTGAAAAGAACCCTAAAAATTATGTGCTATGGGAAAATCAATGGATAAAGAAAAGAAAGAGCCCAAGAAACAAGCTACCAAGTCGCTGAAGGAAAAAAGGGCTGAAAAGAAAGAGAAAAAGGCCTCAAAGGGCTGATTTTTCTAATACTCAAACTCAATCACTGCTTGCACCGGGGCTAATCTCTCCCCGGTTTTTTTGTGAGTTTGTCATAGAAATGACTCATTAACTCAACTATGACAGTTGAAGCTTGACTGGACAAAAAAATCAGTCATGCCTGCATTTACTTTCTAATCGCTCCGGTTCACCATCACTTTACCTTCGCCTCAACTTCGCTTCTGTGTCGCTTTTCTTCTACTGATCAACCGAATTCGAACCGAATGTAACCCCTCCCTGAACCGAACCTGACATAGACTTGATATAGAGTAGACCCGGAGCAAACCCGGAGCAGTCAGGGAATCAACTACAGTCAGGGCGCGCCTCAAAGTCGCATTCTGACTAAACTAATCAGCCTTAACCCTGCTGCCGGAACGAAACGTCTCTCTTCAACTGCCCTTTCAATAAAATCCGGAAGCGATTTTCTCAGTTCTTCGGGGATAAAAACAGGCTGATCGCATAACTGTTTATCGGCAGGCTGATCAGTAACAACTTCTGTTGCGGTTTCAACCGTTACTGGTTCCTGCATTTGTCTGTCTGATGCTCTGTTTGTATGTGAGATTGCAGAAGTAATGCCTGAAACAGTTTCATCCTTCGCATAGGATGTCTTTCTTCTCTTCCTGCTGCCGTCGCCTCGCAGTATGACCCACTCCCTGTAATAATCAGGATGTTTCAACTTCATGATGAAAGCAAGCGTGTCGAATTGTTCGCGCAGCAACTGGTTTGTCGAAGCAGTGAGGGCCGCCAGTTCACTTCTCAGCAGTTTTCGCCTTTGCAGTTGGGCGGCTTCCTTCTCCAGATTATCACCGAAATCAGTTACCTGCTTTCTGAAAGCCGGCAACTCAACTGTGAGGAAGTCCTTTTCGGTGACGGAAGTGCTTACCCCCTGAAGCAGCGTTGCCGTTTGCATTGCGTTGTAATACAAGGTGCTGCAAGCCACCTTACGTAGCTGTGATTTGTAACTTTTCATCGTTGCCAGCATCACGGCATCTTTTCTATAATGGGCATCGAGTTGCCCCAGGCTTGTCATGCGCAGCATGGCTGCATTGAGTTCATGTTCGGCAAACTGCTTGGGCTTGTATATGTTGAACAACGGTATTGATAGTTCGGCAACGATTTCTGACAGACGTTTCACAAGCCGGTCAAAATCAGCTTTCATTGAGAGCAAGGCCGCTTTACCGGTAAAAATTTCCGGGTGATTTTCCATCACATGCCTGAGTGAAGTGTAATGTTCAAGTCTTTTCAGTGTCCTTTTCATGGGTAATGAGTTTTATAGTGATTCCGTTATTTACAATCTCATTCGTTTTTGTGACAGCCCCGGTTACCGATACAACAAAGCTGTCACCAGCTTTGCAGATTGAATGTAAACCGCAGTCAGAAACGTTTTCGACGGTTACAGGGGTTATTAGCAGCGTGTCAGTCATAGTGTTTCCCTTGTCAAAGACATTTCTGTCACTGAAGTAAACGTCTGCCGGCTTAACAAAGACGTTTCCGGTACTGACAAGAGCGCCTGTTTCGCTGTCGGGGCTGCATCCGCTATCGAAGTAAACGCCGGTCGAGTTAACAAGGCCGATTCTATTGCTGACAAACGCACAGTACAAGCTGCCGACTTCACTTCCTGTGTTGACAAAGACTCTGGTTACGCTGACAGGAACGCTTCTCATGCAGAAGTAAATGCATGTTGCATTAACAAACATGCTTCCGCGTCTGACAAGACCACATCCACGCAAAACAGAGACTGCGGTATGGTAGAAGTAAACGTCTGCCGGCATAACAAAGGCGCCGGCACAGCAAACAACCGCAGCATTATTACTGACAAAGGTGCGTGCATGCTGAACAAAGGCGCTTCTTCCCGGAATGATGACGGCTGCATGGGTGACAGAAGCCCTGGCGCCGGAAACAGAGGTGCGGGATAAGAAGGCAGCCGTGCTTACCATTGAGACAGAGGTGTCAGTTTTCGTGTCTGAGGGTGGCAACATGCTGCCGAATTCACCATTTCCAATGCCGGAAATGCTTTCTGTAATGGCAGAAGTGCCGTAACCGTTTTCGGAGGTATGGTTTGTTTGGTTTTTCATGCCGTAAGAAAATTCTCCTGTATATAAATACGGAAATTCATGACGAACGATGTTTTTAAACGTAGCTGCTTAACTGTAGAACATCAACTTCCCTAATTATTTAGATGCATAAGTGTGACAAAAAGGCATATTCTCCGGAATCTTACGGAGTACTTTCTTAAAGACAATACTGATACTGGTAAAATTATTAGATTAATTTATTGCGCCCAATTGATGGGGAAGAAGTGAACAAGAGAACAATAAACAGTCAAACCTGATGCTAAAACCGGTAGGATGCAGGAGGGCAATCGGAGAAAAATTTCACAGTTTCAACAATATTCCTGTTGATATCGCCTTGCAAAATACTGTTAATAGCTTAGCAAGATGCAAATATTGAACTGAATGTTGTAAATGGATCCAATAAAGGAATAAGCTGCGAAAATACTATCAGACCCAGATTTTGGTATTTTATCGAAATCCTTCTCTGAGTCCGGTCTGTCAGCATTGATTCAAGCAGATTGCACTTTTTCTCTAATTCAAGCAGCTTTTCCTTTTGAACAGCAATTATTTTAGATTTTTCACATTCCTGAAAACCAGCAATCATGTTTGCTTCTTCCAATACATCACAAGGATGGATATTCAGTATTCTGCATAACCTGATAAAATCATCAAGCTTCAAATTTGTTTCCCCGCTTTCAATCCTGCTGTACTGCTTTTGTGAGAGTCGTAATTTTAAACCAACATACGACTGGGTGTAGTTCAACTGCTGCCTGCGTTTGTAAATAATACTATAGATCGTTCTCATAATTTCAATAATTGTATTATGTATTTTTCATTATTTGGCTCATAGACTTAAAACCGAAAGATGCAACAATGCTTGACGGTGTGTTTTCCTATGTCGTAAATTTCCATATCAGAAAATGGAAAAAGCGTTTATTCCGGCCTCTGCTCTCTCAGCAATTCTGTTGTTGTTTCAACTTTATATTCTATTCCAGACTATACCGGGCACTCAATAAATAACTACCAACAAATACTTTTTACACGAAATTACAGTAAAATTAAAAATTTTGGTTTTATTGTCACATGGTTTATTGGAAAAATACTCATTAGGTAAAATTCATTGGGCCTTTGCTGAATAAGGTGTTAAACCATGGTAATACCAAAAAACGACTAATTTTAATCGTTTTATGACTTTTTTAAATCGCTTTTTATTTTGATTTAAAACTGATGCCAGATTAAATTTAACATGTTAAATTCAATAATCTATTCTGTATAATATTAATCTAAATCTCATTGAATCATGAAAACCATCCATGTGTTTACTTCATTAGTGTTTATCTTTTCCGGTTTGCTTATTTCCTGTAGCAAAGAAGAACAGGGGAAGGACAATAGCCTCATTCCTGCCAATGACTTGAAATTAGCGCGAATGATTCAAAACTTTAAAGCTCGTGGTGAATCGCATTTGAAATCGGGCGAAGAAATGAGTGTTGACAGCGCTCTATGGTACTTGAGTTCCACTGTTAACTTTACTTATGGTGATGGATCTCGCGATTTTACTGAGTTTTGGAAAGATACCAGCTATTTATCCTTGCCAGTCAATAACGGTAAAATATCTGAAAGTGAAATCTATAATAAGTACATTGAGATAGTTGATAACTTGAGAAGTCAATATCAGGCATCTTCTAAAGAAAACAAGCAATTGATATCGGCCACCATTTGTGCCTTAGAATTAACCCCTACTCAATTACAATGCCAAGTTATAGCAACATTTGCTTACGGAAATCCTTATTACGGTTTATTCGATTTTAATGATATTGATTACTGGGGCTACTGGTGGTTAGATGTGCCGGGTATCTGCGA
>JAKLFM010000103.1 GCA_022711175.1 Bacteroidota bacterium
CAGCAGTATTTTTACCCCTGGTGCTCATGTTGGTGGTATTTTTACCGTCTGATTGGCTTTATCATGAGGTATCGCCAATCAACGTGCAAGATTAGTGGAGGTGGTATAAATTAATAATCAAGATTATATACAGTTTCATAAAGATTTCATTAAGAGTGAGGCTTTTCGTCAGCCTTTGCAATAGCAGTAGGGAACTCAATCTCATAATAAACCGACAGCCGGCAGAGGTTTATAAAATCTTTATCTAAACGGCACAGAACTTAATATTTGCCTTATAACTGCCAATATACTTTTGTCCCCATGGAACTAAGTGGTCAATATGATCAGGACACAATTCAGTCAGGAACAGTCGTCATTCTTACAGAAAGGCATTCGTGCATTTCCAACCGGCTTATTTACCGGTACCCTGCTTTATGTTTCACCAGTGGCCGGAAACCGACAGATTGAAAAGCAGGAACAGCATGAAAGCAGAAGGCAACGATGGGAAACAGAAAAATGAGGCTGAACATTTCTTTCACAATCTATTGCCATTACAGTTAAAAAGATGAATAGTACCCATGCACAAGTTTTTAAAGAATCCGAATAAAACTACTATATCGCTTCTACCGGTATCTCACTGCGGTATCCCGGAGAACAAAACCCGGATTTTGATAAAGGTTCCTGCGCCAATGTTATTTAATGAAAATATAAGTAACTCATGAACGGTAAGAGTATCAAGATGCCTTCTGACAGGCAGCTTAAGGAATTTGTATTAGGAAAAGCAAGAGATTTCTCCGATTCGAGAACCTTTCACAAAATTTCGCTGGTTGCCGTTTTGGCGTGGATAGGATTAGGCACTGACGGTATTTCATCTTCAGCCTATGGCCCTGAAGAAGCATTCCGCTACCTGGGACAACATCGTGAATTAGCGCTGTTTGTTGCTCTTGGTACAATTTTTACCATTTTTATTATCAGCACCAGCTATAAGCAAATCATTAAGCTTTTCCCTCATGGAGGTGGCGGATACTTAGTCGCCAGTAAATTGTTATCACCCACAGTTGGCATGATATCGGGCAGCGCGCTGCTCATTGACTATTTGCTTACCATCACACTCTCTATTTCAAGCGGCGCCGATGCCATTTTCAGTTTTCTGCCTGCACATTTGCACTCTTTCAAACTTTTAGTAGCCGTGCTGGCATTGGTGTTGCTCATAATCATAAACATGCGCGGTGTCAAGGAATCGGTATTGTCGCTAACTCCAATATTTTTCCTCTTCATTGCCACCCATGTATTCATCATTTTCTACATTTTTATATCAAAGGTGGGCGAACTAACGGATGTTGCAGCCCGAAGCACAACAGGCTTCGGGGCATCGGTGAGCCAGATCGGTTTCTTCGCAACCATGCTAATCATCCTTAAAGCATACAGCATGGGGGCCGGCACATTTACAGGTATTGAGGCTGTGAGCAACGGGCTTCCTATTTTGCGTGACCCCAAACCGGTAACCGCACGTAAAACCATGAACCTGATGGCCGTTTCTTTATCATTCCTTGTATTTGGGTTGTTGATGGGATATGCACTTTACAATGTGGAAGTAAATCCCCTGAAAACACTGAATGCTGTATTACTCGAAGCCTCAACCGGCAACTGGAACCGGTTGATTGGTTACCCTTTTGTGACCATCACCCTTTTTTCGGAAGCGGCATTGTTGTTTGTGGCAGCACAAACGGGTTTTCTCGATGGTCCGAGAATAATGGCTAACATGGCGGCTGATCAATGGCTCCCAAAACGATTTGCCTCATTGAGCGACAGGCTTGTGAACCAGCGCGGAGTAATGATGATGGGTGTGGCGGCTATCATACTGATGATTCTTTCGCGCGGCAAGGTTTCATTGCTTGTGGTATTGTACAGCATCAATGTGTTCATCACATTTACGTTATCGCAAACGGGGATGGTGCGCCATTGGTGGATGGTGCGAAAAAACGATAAAAACTGGAAAAAGGGGATCATCGTAAACGGAATCGGCCTTATACTAACGTCATTTATCCTGGCAAGCGTAATCATCATCAAATTCAGAGAAGGGGGCTGGATGACTTTGCTGATCACATCAACCCTCGTACTTATTTCCTTCAGAATCAGGAAACATTACTACACAGTGAAATGCAGACTGCAAAATTTGAGAGTGATTGCAATGAAGAAATTCAAAGAGATATGCGTTGACAGGGGAATCACGGATGAGCAGATCAGGGAATTGCATTATGATAAGGATGGGCCTACCGCAATTATACTGGTAAGTGGTTTTGGAGGAACCGGATTAACATCGCTTATGAAAGTGATAGAAAAGTTTCCGGGTACATGTGCCAATATTATTTTCCTCAGAATTGGTATCCTTAATTCGAAGAATTTCAAAGGCTCGAAAGAGATGCAGGAATTTAAGGAATCGGTTATCAGGGACGGGCAGAAATACGTATGGCATGCCAACAAACTGGGCTATTATGCACGGAGTTTCTGGACGATTGGCACCGATCCCGTGTATGAAGTTGAACGCATGATACCCAGGCTGATACGGAATATCCATCAACCAACATTCTTTGGCGGGCAACTGGTGTTTGCAAAACGGTACAGTTTCGAGGGCTTGTTACATAATCATACAATCTTTATGGTACAGCGCAAATTGTTTAAACAGGAACTGCCTGTTATCATCCTTCCGATTAACGTGCCTGACTGATATTTGCCCAATACAATTGTGAAGTTTGGGAAGCGATTTGCACATTCACTAATAGAGATTTCCCTTTAAATCAATGTGATCTATTTATAAATTCACGGCACAAATAAGAAAACACATTGTTATTTAATGTTATTCAGGATGATTCTTTGTTCCCTTTTTGTATCAACTGACTTATGGCATGCGTTTGGGCAATGTCTTCGCAGTGGCTTCCTGCAGAAAGAGGTCAGCGGTATGAGTGTAAAAGTGCGGTATGAGCGGGTTGTGTCCCTTTTCGATGGTGGCAATGCTAATCGCCGGGTTATCAGCATTTCGGCTCTCAATGAAGATTACTGCGTTGTAAAGGCACAGTTAACTGCGGCGATAGAGCATGCCTTTCTTCACTGCAGAATCAGATATCAGTATGATGAATGAACCCTGAATTAAGTGTTATACAGACTTGGTAAAAACACCACACAGCACTCCCCTATTCTTTAATCACTCTCCCCTCGAACAACAGGTATGACTCCTGCACAAGCCTGACCAGGTAAAAACCTTTCGGAAAATGGCTTATTCCTGAATCAGGAACGGCAGTTTTTCCGGCAGGAACGACAAACGATTTCACCACTTTGCCGGTAGCGTCTGTAATGCTGCAAACGGCATCCTGCTCCAGGGGCCGGCTAAGTTGCAGTGTGAATGACTCCCGTGCAGGATTAGGATAGAGGAGAATCCCTGAAGTAAATGTATCACCCATGCCTGAGCATACTTCGATCTCTACAGGAAATAAGGCCGAGTTGCCGGCGCATCCCTGTTCGGAATCCTCAGTTACCATTACGGAGCCTGTTCCTGCGGTTGCTCCCCATTCAATGGTGATTTCGTGGGTCCCCTGCCCTGTTGTGATTGTGCCGCCGATTACATTCCAGGTATAGGTACTTCCAGTAGTGGCGGCAACCGAATAAACTGTTTCCTCCAGTATGCATACAATTGCATCACCAGCCACCACAGGCTGGGGTACCGCATTTACCTGTATATGCAGCACCGGCGACACTACTCCTGTATCGCACTCGTTAACACCCTGAACAAGCAGTTCAGCAACGCCTTCAAAATCAGGATTCCAGGCGATTTCGGCAGTGGTGAGTCCTGGCTGGCTCAGTGTGCCTGCATTCGCGGGACCTAATGTCCATAAGAGCCAGTAGCCATCCGCCGGCAGGACAGCAGAATAAGCTGAAACATCGTTGTTGCACACTATTGCCGGCCCTGTTGGCTCTGCAGCCTGGCCCGGAACAGGGATAATGAAATTCTGGGCAACACCCATCATATTTCCTGAACAATAACCGTTTGAAGCGGTAACCGTATATTCGCCCTCAGGCTGGGGGCCAAAATTGAGTAATTCGCCCGTGCCTGCCATGATGAGTCCCATTGTTGTGCCGTTCTTAAATAATTCGTAATTGACGCCAACTTCCGAATCTTCGAGTTTAATATCATAGCCATCGGTCTCTGCGCAGTATCCTCCCCCAGAATAGAGTGAATAAACAACCGGCTGATGGTACAATAAAGCGGCCAGTTCGGTGGAATAAGGCCCGTTGCCGCAGGCATTTGCCCCGGCAACCTTCACTGTAAAGGCACCGTTCCAGGTGTTGGAAGCCGTGAGTGTGGAGGTAAGCCCTGCTCCCGCAAATGTCCCTGCTGACGCTGGCGTGGCTACCCACGTGTAGGAAGTTGCTCCGGTAACCTCTTGTGTGGAATACTCGTTGTTTGTCAGCCCGCAGATTTCAACCGGCCCGGTTGGTTGCGAAGGCGTTGCCGTTACTGGCGACTGAACCTGTATCATGTCGGGTTTTGTAAGCGTGTTGCTGAGGGTGGACTTTGTTATTGTAAGTGTAACATCGTACACTCCCGGGGTAGCATAGGTTACGATTGGGTTTTGCAGGGTGGACGTTGAAGGTGTGCCTCCTTCGAATGTCCAGTTCCAGCCAGTTGGTGCTCCTGCAGACTGGTCGGTAAAATGGACTGTGCCACCCTGGCACACGGCAGAATTATCGGCAGCAAATGCGGCCTGGAGTTGAGGCGCAAGCCTGTAGAACCACCCCTGTGAACCGCATAAGTAACCGGTGCCGTCGTTGGTAAACATTACTTCGTACAAAGCGGGTTCATAAGTTGACTGAACATAATCGTCAACCCAGCTTGAGCCTCCGTTCACTGATTTGTAAATCATTTCGGGAGTACCGCAGACATATACAGTACTTTGGTCGTACCATGCAAAGTCGTGCCATAGGGGAAAACCGCTTGCGATGGTTTGCGATTGCCAGGTTGATCCGCCGTCGTAGGTCTTGAATATTTTCCCGTCCTCACCGGCAGCCATACCGATGGATTCATTAAAGAAATCGATTCCGGTGAGTAGTCCTCCGCCGTTATAAACCGTTGTCCAGGTCAGCCCGCCGTTTATTGATTTCTGAATGAGCCCGGTGTTGGTTACCAGGAAATAGGTGTCACCGGTAACATGGCAAAGCGCGTAGGGTATTGCCGTGAGGCCGGTCCCGGCCGTCCATGTGGCGCCGCCGTCGCTGGTGGCATACACCGCCGAACCGTCGTTGGTTTGAGCAGTAACAACGCCGTGCAGGGCATCTTTAAAATCAACATCGGTATAAATGTAGATATCGGTGCCGGGAGTCTGCGCTGTCCAGCTAACGCCCCCATTTGTAGTCTTTGCGAAGTATGAACTCCAACCGCAAACATAGCCGGTGTTCAGGTCGGGAAAACTGATGCCTTCGATGCCCTGGTCGGTTCCTGTCCACAATTGCGACCAGGTTGTGCCTCCGTCGGTGGTTTTTATCACAATGCCATCGCCCATGTATGTCACCGATTCACCACCTGCAAATCCCGTAAGGCTTTGGCCTCCTGGAAATTCGATCCCCATGAGGATATAGTTGAAACCCGTGTTTATTTTTTCCCATGTTTGAGAAAAGACCGAAATGGCCAATACCAGTAGCATTGAAGTAAGCAGAAAATGTTTATTCATCTTTACTTTTGTTGGTAACAAATTTAAGGTTGTTGGGTTATGTCTTTTTTTTTGGGATGGGCAGCAGGTACATCCTGCCGGACTTGGTGATTACATCACGACTAATCTACCGGAGCCTGTATGTTTACCGTTTGAAACAAAGCGGTACAGGTACACTCCCTTTGGCTGGCCCGACAGGTTAATAACCGTTGCAGACGATGTAAGATTGAATGTGCTGATCTTCCGGCCTGCATTGTCGAAAATCTCCAGCTTTGAACCCGGCTCCTGTGCAGTAACAATAAATGAATCTTGTGCACTCCCCCTCGTGATTCTGAATCCCGAAAGCACACTGTCAGGCACTGCAGTATGCAGGTCGTTGGTGTAGCGGGCAACTGTAAAATCCCTGATCCCTGAACCGGAATTGAGGGTTTTGCCCCCGACATAGATTTTATCGTTACCATCCAGGACAACTGACTGTGCCTCGTCCTGTTCGCCGAAGAATTCGGTAAGCGTAAGGCCATTATCGCCAAAAGTCAAATCGGGTGTACCATTCTTTTCATATCTCAGCAATGCCCAATCGTTGTTGCCGGGAGCAAATTCGCCGATGGAACCTGCAACCAGAATCTTTTCATCAGGTTGAAGAATAAGATCATAGATCACATTATAGGCCGAATGGTGAAAAGTGATCACGCCGTTGTTGCCGAAATCGCTTACCAAGGTCCCTGTAGAATCATATTTCATGATGAGCATATCGAAACTATTGTTGGACTTCTTTGTAAAGCCGCCGGCAACTATGCCGTTATCAGCTGTAAGTTGCATCCCAAAAAATTCATCATCCGAATGGTTTATGTCACCCTTCACAATTCCTCCGAAGCCAAACTGCGAATCCAGCAAGCCACCGGGAGTAAACCTTGCTATAAGTGTTTCGTAAGTCCAGTCAACATTAGAGTAATGGCCGGATGCGACAATTTTTCCATCGCGCTGCAGGCAAATGCTTGTAAACTCATTGTCAATAGCTTCCACCGCAATAGTTGTGAATCCATTTGTACCAAACAAAGCATCGAGCGACCCGTTATCGTTGAAACGTGCCACCACCGGGGCGATGTTGAAATCCTGGTTATCGGCTGTTCCGGCAATCAGTATCTTACCTTCGTTGTTTACAATGACATCCTGCGCCATATCGTTGGCATTGGTAAGCGAAACCACCGAAACACCATTGTCGCCAAAGTTATTGTCGTAGTTTCCGTGCTCATCGAGCTGGATGAGCAGGACATCGAAGATAGCCGAGGAATTAAGCACGCCACCCGCCACAATTATTTTTCCATCGTCTTTAAGAGTAACCGCCATGGCATGGGCTTCGAAATAGCCCATCACCGGGGGTGTATAGGTAACAATACCACCGGTCCCGAAATCAGGATCAAGGCTGCCATCGGGAAGCAGCCTGATGATCTTCACTTCCACATTCCAGGCAGCGGTGAAAGCAACCCCGGCAGCTACAATCTTTTTATCGGGTTGAACTGCGATGTCGTTAATCACATCGGTATTGCCGTTAAAATCAATCCTCACATAACCTGTACCATTGTAACCCGGGTCAAGAACTCCGGCGGTCTGGGCTTTGAGGTTCGTAAAGACAGCGATCAGTAAAATAAAACCAAGCGAGAGTAAACGTAAGTGTTTCATAATTTGCAGCTTATATTGATTTTGATTTAGTTACTTTGTCACCCGGCTTCCCGGTACGGCCTCCTGATTTGGCGTTGCCGCCTGATTGAAAACGGTCGAGTATTTTATTGAGTGCGGCATTTTCGATATCCACCCTGTTGATGAGCAATTCGAGTTCATCATCCTCAATGGATTTGTCTTTGATCTTCTTTGTATTCATATCCATTTCATAAACAGTGCAAAAGTCGCAAGCGTTTGAACATACACCATATTTTATATGATTACAAAAAGGGCACAGCATCAGAAACGGGATGTACAAAAAGGGTACAACCCAATGCATACTGCTGAATAACAATATTTTATGCCAGACTAATAATTACAGAAACTATGGAATTATACCTCAGCTTGAAAAGGATTTTTACAACTCCTGAAGGAAAGCTACAAGGTTGTCTTCGTGGGTCATCCCCATTTTTTTGCGTAACCTGATGCGCGCAACCCTGATACTGTTCACCGACTGAAAGGTGATGGCTGAAATCTCTTTTGTGGCCATATTCAGCCTTATAAACGCACAAAGTTTGCGCTCGTTGGGCGACAGGTCAGGAAACCTTTCGCTGAGTTTCCGGTAAAAATCCTGGTGTACCTGCTGGAACCTCACCTCAAATTCGCTCCAAACCGTGTTATCGATGTTCGACTTCATCTCCCTGATGATATCCTGCAGCCAGGCATTGTTCCTGGCGCCGGGCGTTGATTTGATCTCAAGCAGTTTCTTTGAGACAGAGGCTATAAATTCGTTTTTCTTCAGGAGGTACATAACATGGGTAGCGAGTTCCTTGTTCCTGAAGTCGAGATCGAGTTCAAGGTTCTGTTTTTCAAGCAAAAGGTTCTGTTTCTCAAGATTCAGGTTTT
>JAKLFM010000104.1 GCA_022711175.1 Bacteroidota bacterium
AAATCCGCCTGAAAAAGAGGCATATTAGTTTCGCATGGGGGCCTACTAATGATCAGAACCTGAAACGCATCGACCGTATCGAATTCACGATTGCTTCATTCGTAGGCGGGAAAGGTACCGTGTGGATCGACGACCTCCGTTTCGAACCCTTACCACCCGAAAGGGCGCTGTATCCCGTTCCGCTCATCAAAGCCACTTCGTCCTCAAAAGGCCATTCGCCTGTAATGATGACTGACGGGCTCGATAAGACTTACTGGCAGGCGTCAGCCCAAAAAAAGCAATCATTATCGGTTGATTTCAAAACCCGCAGGGAATTTGGCGGGTTGCAGATAAACTGGGAAAAAGGCCTTTCGGCGAAAAGTTTCGAAGTACTCGGTTCGATGGACGGGAAAATCTGGGAAACACTCTACACCGTGAAGCAAAATGCTGCTGATGCAAGTTTTATCAGGTTGCCTGAGGCTGAAGCCAGATATTTAAAAATCAATTTATTACAATCCAATTCCCCGTCATTATTCGGCATCTGCGAAATAAATTTCCCGGATGTTAAAAGCACATTATCACCCAATGATTTTCTCATCTATACCGCCAAAAACTCGCCAAAAGGCAATTATCCGCCTTATTTTCTCGAACAAGCGACATATTGGACGGTAGCCGGTGTGAACAATGATATTAAGGAAGCCCTCATCAATGAATACGGCATGGTGGAAGTTGACAAAGGCCTCTTTTCGGTAGAACCGATGGTGTCCTTCAATGGCAACCTGTACAACTGGAGCAATGTAACTTGTTCACAATCAATGGGCAACACTACCTCTCGTAATTTTGAGTTTACTCCCGCAGTTACCTGGTATCTCGGCGGCCTGGAACTCGAAACAAAGGTGGTGACTACCGGTGAAGCCAACAAATCATCGCGGCTGCTCATCGCATATACGCTTCAGAATACTTCCAAAAAGCCCGCCGTTCTTGATTTCTATCTCCTTCTCAGGCCATTCCAGGTAAATCCTTATTACCAGTTTCTCAACCTGACCGGTGGGGTCGGAAAAATCCATTCCATCAGCGAAGCAGACAACGGAACAATAAACGTGGATGATAAGCTGGTAATTGCTTCGGAAAACTACGATGCATTCGGCGCTCAGATTTTTGATGAAGGCAACGCGGTGGAAATGCTGAAAAACGGCATGTTTCCTGAAGCCAAATCCGCTACCGACATGCATAATCTGGCCGGGGGAATCATAAAATATGCCTTGCACCTTGCCCCCGGCGAAAGCAGGAAGATTTTCCTTGCCGTCCCTTTTCATGAAAAGATTGTACCTGCAAGTATCGATTTTGAAAAAGATTTTGCTGAAACCACCGAATTTTGGAAAGCCAAAACCGGGCATGTCAGGTTTAACCTTCCGGCATCGGCCGACAGGATCATCAACACCTACCGTTCAAATCTCGCATACATACTTGTTAACCGCGATAAAGCCGGCATACAACCCGGTTCGCGCTCGTACGAACGCAGCTGGATACGCGACGGAGCGCTCACCTCGTCGGCATTGCTCAAATCAGGCATTGTAACTGAGGTGCGCGACTTTATCAACTGGTATTCCGACCATTTATACGAAAACGGTAAAGTGCCCTGTGTAGTTGATTTCCGCGGGCCCGATCCTGTTCCTGAAAACGACAGCCATGGTCAATATATATACCTCATAAGGGAATACTTCAATTTTACGCATGATACCGCCTTTCTGCAATCGAAAAACAACCTGATCGTTAAAGCGGTTGATTACATCGAATCGCTTGTGGCCCAGCGCTCGACGAAGTATTTTAAAAACGGTAACGACAGCATCCGATCACTATACGGCCTCATGCCCGAATCCATCAGTCACGAAGGATATTCGGCCAAGCCCATGCACTCGTACTGGGACGATTTTTTTACAATGAAAGGGCTCAAAGACGCGGCTGATATTCAGCACATTCTGGGAGAAACGCAGCAGTATGAGAGGATTTGTAAAATTCGTGACACATTCAGGCAAAACCTCTATAACTCCATCAACCTGGCGATGAAGTACAAAAATATCGACAATATACCTGGTTGTGCCGAACTGGGTGATTTTGATGCTACTTCAACCACCATTTCGTTAACACCCTGCAACGAGCGGAACAACCTGCCCAAACCGCAGGTTTACAATACGTTTGAAAAATACTACGAATTCTTCAAAAACCGCCGCGACGGCAAACTCGACTGGCCGAATTACACGCCTTACGAAAACCGCCTGATAGGTTCCTTTATCATGCTCGACCAACCTGACCGGGCTCATGAACTCATCAATTTTCTCCTCAACGACCAGCGCCCGCAGGGTTGGTATCATTGGGCCGAAGTGGTCTGGAACGATTACCGCGCACCGCGTTACATTGGCGATATGCCCCATACATGGTGCGGCAGCGACTTCATTAATTCCATCCGAAACATGTTTGTGTACGAAAATGAGTGGGACAATTCGCTGGTGATTGCTGCAGCCTTATACCAGGATTGGATAGATGCGCCGGATGGTATGGCGGTTGAAAACCTGCCAACATATTACGGTGAAATATCCTATTCAGTGAAAAAGGAAGGAAAAACTTACCATTTCAACATAACCGGGGAAGCTAATCTTCCGGCTAACGGAATCAAAATCGCTAATTTCAATGGCTCAAAAATGCCCTCACAGGTTATTGTAAACGGCAAAGTAATCACCGGTTTTACTGCCGGCGAAATTCAGGTCAGCAATATTCCGGCACAAATCGATATCATTTACTAAACTCAGCATCAGGCCATGAAAGAAACAACATCAGGGGTGAAGGAAGCCACAAAGGAAGGTCACATACCATTTTCACAACTGGCTGCTTACGGCGCCGGCGGTATCATTCCAATTGCACTATTTAACATTGCCGGGATACTGGTAGGACTGATGGGCAATATCAGCCTGGGCCTCAGTGCTTTCTGGCTCGGATTCATATTGATTATCCCCCGTTTGTGGGACGCTATTTCCGATCCAATTATCGGGCATATTTCGGACAACACACGTACCCGCTGGGGCAGGAGGCGGCCGTTTCTGCTGCTCGGCGGACTGCTGGTAGCACTCACTTTCGTGGTGATGTGGTGGATTCCCAAAGGCGAACTGGTACAGGCCTGGTTCCCGAGCGAAACCGGGTTTCATACTTTTCAGCTCATATATATACTTCTCACACTGTTGCTGTTCTTTACAGCCGTAAACATTTTCGAAATCCCTCATGGCGCCCTCGGTATGGAAATGACCACCGATTATCATGCCCGGACGAGGCTTTTCAGCGCCAAAAGTTTTGTAGGAAATATTTTTGCCATGAGCACTCCCTGGCTTTTTAAACTCGCCAGCATGGAGGTTTTCAAAGGCCCCGGCGGCAACGAAGCCGACGGTATGCGCTATGTTTCGCTCATGATCGCCGCAATTATCGTCCCGCTCTCGTTCTGGTGGTTTTTCAAACTGCGCGAACCTGGGTTCCAAAAAGCCAAAAAACAGGAAAAAACCCATTTCTGGAAAGACATGGGCATTGTGATCACCAACCGGAATTTCGTTTTCCTCACACTCACTATTTTCACACTGGCCATGGGCTTTAATTTTGTGCAGTTGCTTGGCTCCTACATACCGATTTTTTATGTATTCGGCGGTGATAAGGCAGCCGGTGCAACCATGCTCGGTATCAACGGCACAGTATGGGCAATAACGGGAGTGCTGGCGGTATTTCCGCTCAACTGGATCAGCCCGAAACTAGGGAAACGAAATACCCTTACAGTGGCCATGGTTTTGATGATTCTTGCCCAACTTTCCAAAATCGTGTGCTACAATCCTCATTATCCGTATCTTATCATTATTCCAACAGTTCTGTTGTCAGCAGGCATGTTGTTTTTCTTCACACTGGGTTCATCCATGGTTGGCGACATCTGTGACGAAGATGAACTCAAAACCGGGAAAAGATCGGAAGGCAGCTATTACGCAATTTTCTGGTGGTTCATCAAAATGGGAACGGCCCTGGCCAGCTTTGTTGCAGGAGCACTGATTGTACTGACCGCTTTTGACGAGTCGCAGGTAACAAAAGTGGATGCCGTACAGGGTAATGTGAAAGAACTACGGAGCAAAATCCAGTATTGGCAGGAACTTAAAAGCAAACCGGCTGCCGAATGGACAGAAAGCGCCAAAACCGAAGTGAATGATGCCATCAAAGAATCGAAAGACTATGCTTTATACCTCGAAAAGGAATCGGCAAAATCGTCAGAAAACCTTTCCGCGGTAATGCAAACTTACCAGGAACCTAAAAAAGCCCTGATGCTGAAAGGACAGGAATCGCTGCGCTCAAACATTGCCAATCTCGAAAAAATCAGTACTGCCCTGGGTGGCCTGAATGCACAATCGCCTGATTCACTTTTAGATAAAGTCTATTCTGAAACCGTTCCGCTTGTACTGCAGGCCAAACTCGAAAAAGCCCGAATCAATGCATTCATTCTTACCGCACACCTCGACGACGAATCGCAGAGCAAACGGGTAAAACGTTCGGAAAGAAGCACTGCTCATTATAAGGAACTCCTGGAAAAATTAGGGGTCATAAGTCAACAACTTACAACACTGGAAACCAATAAACCACTGGCTACACTTGATAAAGAACTGGGTACAATTGAAACTGAGATCATGTCCCTTACCAAACAAACACCTTATACTTTGTTCATGATGCGTGTTGTTGAAATTGGTTTACCCATCTTACTTAGCCTGATTTCTATTTTCTTTGTATTCAGATATTCTCTCACCGAGAAGCGTTCGCATGAGATCAAGGATCTGCTTAAACAGCGAAACGCCGATCGCGACAATGGTGATTCAAAACCTGAACCTTCAACGGTATAACTAATTCGTGGAAGTATGAATTTTTATGTAAAAAACGACAATTTCTATCTCGACGACCGAAAAGTATTTCTCAATTCGGGAGAAATCCACTATTTCCGTATCAAACGCGAACTTTGGGACAGGCACCTTACTGCCGCTGCCGAAGCCGGGCTTAGCACTGTGAGTACCTATGTTCCGTGGGCATGGCACGAAAGCAAGGAAGGGGTGTTTGATTTCGATGGCACAACCTGCCCTGAACGCGACCTGAAAGGGTGGCTGAGGCTATGCAGCGAGCATGGACTATCCTGTATTGTTAAGCCAGGCCCTTTTATCCTGGCCGAGTTCAGGGGCGCCGGCCTGCCCGACTGGTTTATTGACCAGCATAGCGACGCAGTGAGGATGCGCGACAGCAAAGGCCAAAAGGTGCCAAGCGATGGAGTAAGCCTCTTCAATCCTAAATACATTCAAAAAGTCACCAGTTGGTACAACCAAATCATGCCTTTGATAAGCCGCCACCAGGCTTCGGCCGGCGGACCGGTCATCATGATGCAGGTGTGCAACGAAATAGGCGTTTTTTCGTGGCTGGCGCACCAGGCCGATTATTGTAAAGAAGTCCAAAAGCGCTTTTCGGCTTACCTTTCCGAAAAATACAACAGTATTACCGAAATAAACGACCTCTGGGGGACAAACTTTGCTGATTTCAGTCATGTTGAACTCCCACCCGACGGACGAATGCCATATGCTTCGAAAGGTGATCGCGGACGTGACTACGAATGGCACATGTTCTGGCGCAAATATTACGGCGATTACCTGCGCATGCTGGCGGGAATGGCCCGCAAACTGGGTGTTACCATTCCCATGTATCACAACCTTCCCGGCTGGATTTACGGAAGCGGTTACGAATTTCCGGTCAACATAACCATGTACGACGACCTTTTCGGCGAAAAAAGCGACATTATTTTCGGCGTTGACCACATTCCCGAATTCCTTTCGTACCGTAACATGCACGACGACCGCATCATCAACGACATTACCCGTGCCATGCAGGGCCGCGGACCGTTATTTGCAGCCGAATTCCAAAGCGGGTCGCGCGAATACCACGTGGTAACCAACCCGCGCGAAATGGAGCTTTTTTACAAAGCAAGCGTTGCCAACGGCCTCACCGGATGGAATTACTACATGTTTTCACAAGGCCGCAATCCTGAGCGCAAAGGCTATTCAGGATCAACATTTTACTGGTTCAACCCGCTCACACCTGAGGCGGTGCGCACAAGCGCATTCCCGCTGGTAAAGCAGATGAGCAGTCTGATAAAGACTTCCGAACAAATTATTGTTGAAGCAAAACGTAAGGCCGAAATCTGCATTCTCTTTTACGCTCCATATTATGCTACTGAGTTGGAGCATCCCGAAACCGGAAATTCACAACTCGTTTTCAATGCAAGTTCCATTCGCCGGCCGGCCTATTTCGACGGACTGCTGAAGGCGCTCCAGGTGCTGAATATTGATTACGATATGGCTGACCTGGCAAAAACACCCGCCGACAAACTAGAGGCTTATAAGCAGGTCTGGGCCTTTTGCACCGACGAAATGAACGCTGCCGATCAGCAAACATTGATTGACTATACTGCAGCGGGCGGCAACCTGGTTGTCTTCCCGCATCTGCCCGACCGCGAAATGTCGCAAAAACAGTGCACATTGTTGAGGGATGCGCTGCATGTTGAACCGGCAGGTTTAGAGTTTATTGATTCACCTTTGATTGATGTACTTGGTCATCGCGACATCAAATGTGCCAATCCGCAGGTTGTTTATGACGAAACAAATCTGGGCAAAGCCATGATAATTGCCCGCACCATCAGCGGGAAAGCATGCGGTTTCAGCAAAACACTGGGTAAAGGATCAATATTGCACCTGGGTACCTGGATAGGATATGATACCGAAGGCCACAAGCCTGTGTATGAAGCTATCCTTCAGAAATCAGGAGCGCAGTTGCGAAAAGCATCGGCTGACAATGAGCGTTTAACTGTGCGCCAGCGATTCACCGAAAATGGCCGGGCCATGCTTTTTGTCGCCAATTATTACAACGAAGAATGTGACGGGCAAGTTACTTATACTCATCCTACAACCGGCGAAGCTATTACCATTCCGTACATGAAGGAATCGTTCCTATGGCCGGCATTGTATGGAATCTTAACGCCGGTTTGCCTTCGCATCACCGACGCAATCAACATTCTGCATAGCACTTCTGATATCCTGGGCGTGGATGTTACTGAAAATCAGGTACTAATCACGCTGTACGGCGATCGCGACCTTCAGGGTGAACTGGTGCTCGAAGGCCCGGGAATTAACAAAATCAGGGTGACGGGCATTCGCAACGAGATGATCAACATACTGCACGATAGCAACCGTATCATCCTCAATTACAATCATCAGCATCGTGGTGAAATGAGCCTCAATTTAAAGATTATCTAAATGAATATCAGCAATCCGCATGGGCTGTCATTCGATTTTCTGGATAATGGCCTTGTAAGATCCATTAAGGCCGAGCCGGTCAGGATCAGTCTGAAAGCATCAACTCCCTGGTCAATGGCCGGCACAAATCTTTATTTGAGAAAACGGAATGAGCCATCCGGCTTTACAGCGCTTTTAGGTATTGGTAGCCGCTTTTTGGCAGAAAATAACACCGGCTATTTTAAGGGAAACTGGGGGGGTGTTGATTTTGAATGCACATTACAACTTTCATCTAAAAGTTATAGCTGGCAGTGGCGTGTTGAGTTAAAAAATACTGATGAAGCAGCAGAATTCGATTTGATTTATGTTCAGGATGTTGGGCTGAAAGGCATTAACGACGGCCTGGTAAACGAATATTACGTAAGCCAGTACCTCGAACGCATTGTACTTGAGGATGAAAAACACGGTCCCGTAATTTGCTGCCGCCAGAACATGAAAGAAGCCGCCGGGCATCCATGGCTGATGCTGTCGTGCACCTCCGGGGCAGATTCTGCTGCTACAGACGGAATGCAGTTTTTTGGCAAAACATTTCGCGAAACAGGAATTCCTGAAGGAATGTTGCAAAAATCCCTTGGCGGGAATTGCGCCGGCGAATCGCCTATTGTGGCGTTGCAGTCAAAGCCGGTAATCTTGGCCAAAAGCGAAACAAAATCGGTAATTTTCACGGCAGTTTATAAGCCCGACCATCCGCTTGCCACCTCAGCCGATGACCTGAAAATGTTATCAGGCATCGAGGCCGAATTCAGCAAAGCTGAATTTCAATCCGGAACATCCACTTTCTCTGATACACAAAGGAATATCTTTC
>JAKLFM010000105.1 GCA_022711175.1 Bacteroidota bacterium
GATTAAAGTTTAACGAATCGCGCCTGATATATTTCTGTATTATTGGAAAGGTTCACAACATAAACCCCCGCGGGCAATGAGGTAACCGGGATTATAAAAATACCTGAAACCACTGGTATTTCTTCTTCCATTACCACCTGGCCACTCATGCTGACGATTGAAAGCCTGTATCTCCCTTCGCAGTTACTCTGTAGCATTAGCTTGCCAGTAAGCTGGTTGGTTACCGGGTTCGGATATAAAGACATATCGGCCTGAAACGTTATGTGATTTATTAGTCCAGTGTAGGTTGGTTCTTTAGTCCTATAAATGTATGGCAAAGAGCTACTATAGATACTATAAAGATAATCCTGTTGATCTTTAACTAAAAGGCCGGAAGGTCCATTCAACGATCCCGTGCTCACCCAGGAGAAAGATTCACCGTTGTTGTAGGAACATAATGTACCTGAAGGCCAATCGGAATTTACATAAATATAGCCAGCCGAGTTGATCACCATTCCCTCGCTTGATGAGCCGTTCAGAAATTTAATTTCATCAGGCTTGTCATGATAAATGGCATAGGTTCCCATATCGCGTGCTCCGATGAAAATGTCGCCAGCCTGGTTGATTTCAATATTTTTTACCTGGTAATCCTGCAGCCCGACATACTGCCAGGTTGCACCCTGATCAGCCGATTTGTAAATCCCCCCCTGGCCGGCAAAATACCCTACCAATCCGATATATATGCAATCATCCGGCGCAATTTCTATATCCCGGACTGATTCACTGACATGATTATATGTAGCAAAAACAGTGTCCCAGGTTTCCCCATTATTAGTTGTTTGTAACAATAACGCACCTTGATCAGCGAACTGACTTATCCAAACCGTATCATTACCTTGAGTATTTATACACATAACATTTAAAGGAGCCAGATTGGGCAAAGCAGACCAAGTTTCACCATTATCTGATGATTTAAAAACTGCATCAATCGCGTTTGTCCCAGCATAGATGGTACCACCATCATTGATCTCAAGCGATATAACTCCAAAAGTACCTAAACTCAATATCTTCTTCCAGGATTGACCAATATCACTTGAGCGATAAACCCCGTTTGAATCTGAATTAGCATCCAATGTTCCTACAAATATTTCTCCTTGAGTATTAATGGCAACACACCCAATATTAATATCAGGAAATGGCAATTCCTCCCAAAAATCCTGCGCCTCACTATTTAAGGTAACCAACAAAACGGCAAAAAGAAGTAATAGTATTTTATGTTTCATAGGGCAGGTTATTTGTTTGAGATGTGGCAGATATTAAAAGCATTCGAATATAATCAATTTCTCTCTGTTCCCTGCAATATGGTTTTGGATTGAGGGGTTTCTAAGGGTCAACGTTTAACAAACTGCGCCTGAAACATTTCCGTATTATTGGTAAGTTTCAAAACATACAACCCCGCAGGCAGATCAGAAACCGGCAAACGATTTCCCCGAAGTGATGGCCCCGGCGAAGTAAATCACCTCTCTTTCACCCATTTCCCGCTTTCAATCACCTTGTTATTGAATATGATTCGCCAAGGGTAGTTGTTTACGGCGAGGTTGGCAGTGCTGAGGCGCATCCGTCAGGAGACAGGTGCCTTCGCAGTGCATTTTCACTTACCTGCTCACGCACATTTTTCGAGTTGCAATTACATTGCCATCGAGTTTGAGAGAGAAGAAGTATAATCCAGAAGGTAATGCCTGATTGACAAATCCTACTGAATAAGAGCCCTTTTCCTGTATTCCCTGCGGCAAACTGAGTATCTCCTGACCGGTGAGGTTACGCACTGAAATATCAACATTACCTGCTCTTGTTATGGAATAATTGGTCTGAGTACTTTCAGAAAAAGGATTTGGTGAATTCTGGTTTAAGAAGCCCGGATTGTTTCCGGTAGTATCCCTGCAATTAGGTTTTGGATTGAGGAGTTTTTAAGGGTCAGCGTTTAACAAACCGCGCCTGAAATGTTTCCGTATTATCAGTAAGTCTTAAAAAATACACCCCCGCAGGCAATAAAGTAACCGGAATTGTGAATATCCCTGAAACCACTGATATTTCTTCTTCCTTTACCTCCTGGCCGCTCATGCTGAGTATCGAAAGCCTGTATCTCCCGTCGCAGTTGCCTTTCCTGGTTAACTTGCCGGCAAGCTGGTCGGTTATCGGTTTCGGATATAAGTTGATAGAACTTGTTTTAAAAAATTCTTTGTTATCATCAATAGAGGTATAAATGGGGTCTGCGCTCCGGTATAGTTTGGTATCGTAGGCATACAAATATCCGCCGGGCGAAATGCATAATCCTTCTACACTCGGGTATGCTCCCATGCCGGATTTAATATTTTCCCAGGTTTGCCCGTTGTCAATCGAGCGATAAACGCCTCCCTGCCCATAGTTTATGTCATCACCAGCATAAATTATATCGTTGGTGTCAATAACCAGTGAGGTTACCCATATATTATCATTGAGTTCAACCCACGTATTGCCGTTGTCTTCCGATTTGAATACACCGCCCCCCCCTGTAAGATAATTCCCGCGACTTCCGGCAAACAGCACTCCGTTTGAGTTGACAGCAAGTGATGAGATATACTCATTATTCAAGCCAACCGGCTCCCATGAATCGCCATTATTTATTGACATGTAAATACCTTCTCCTCCCCAAAAAGCGGTAATTCCTGCAAACAGCATCCCATCATTCCCCTCAATTATACTTGTGATCAGTTGGGTAATATCAAGATATAGTGTTCTATCCCAGGTATTTCCCAAATCTTGCGATTTAAAAATTTCTCCCCAATTACCATATATTATTAAATCATCATTAACGTATATTTCATTAACATCTGATGGTGTAATTATTTCGTTCCATTGCTCACCATTATCCAATGAGAGATAGATTGGCCCTGAACCAGCAAAAAGATAATTATTCAAATCAATAAACATTCCTAAAATAACATTTTCAAGTCCTACTTTGCTTAGATTCAAGCCATTCTCGCAGGAGCGATATACACCATCGTTGGTGCCAATAAAGACGCAACCAGAAGAGTTTGCTGACATAGAACGACCGGCAAAGTTTTCAGGAACAGCCAACTCCACCCAAAAGTCCTGTGCTTTAACATTTATTGCAACCAACAAAGCGGCAAATACAAAGAGCAATATTTTATATTTCATAAGGCGGATTGTTTGTTTGAGATGCGGCAGATATTAAAAGCATTCGAATATAATCAATTTCTCTCTGTTCCCTGCATTTAGGTTTTGGATTGAGGGGTTTCTAAGGGTCAACGTTTAACAAACTGCGCCTGAAACTTTTCCGTATTATTGGTAAGTTTCAAAATAAAAACACGCGCAGGCAGATCAGAAACCGGCAAACGATTTCCCCGAAGTGATAGCCCCGGCGAGGTAAATCACCTCTCTTTCACCCATTTCCCGCTTTCAATCACTTTGTTGTTGAAAATGATCTGCCGGGGGTAAACCGCTTTTTAGTTATTTTTTGATAATGGACCTTATGATACCTGTTAAAACCTGAAAAGCTACCGGAGCAATAGCACTGTTCCCCTCTTTTGTTTTCGCTTATCGCCAGTTTCTGAATTGGAATAGTAAACCACATATGCATACAAGCCGCCAGGCTGATCATCATTGTTGGAAGTTCCATCCCATTCAGGAAATGGGCCTTTACTTTCGAATATTTTTTGACCCCAGCGGTTGTAAATAATCATTAATTCAACTTGTGTATTCACGGTAATAGCACGGAACACATCATTCAGCCCGTCGCCGTCGGGGGTGAAAGCGTTGGGCAGATAAATGACCGGGGGGCATTCGTTGACAAAAATGCTGTCGCTAACGGTTCCACAAAGAAAATCGCACTGTAACCTGTATAGCCCACGGCTGCTGACGACGATTTGCTGTGTTGTATCGCCTGTGTTCCAGCGGTAATTTGGTAAAGCAATATTGGAGGATATTACTATTGGCACATCAACCCCGTTACGGCAGAGGGTGGTATCATTTCCCAGGTTGATAATTCCGGCAGGGACCGAATCCATGGCCACATTAACCGTATCTATCTGCAGTCCGCAATGGTCCAGGGTTTGCAACGTATATATTCCTGCCTTTGAAACTGTGATATTTCGGGCAGTGTCGCCGGTATTCCATATATAGGCATTAAAGCCTGCCTGAGCCGTGATGGTAAGATTTTCGCCTTGGCATATAACTGTGTCGTTGCCAAGATTTAGCAACGGAGTATCGAAAGAAATTACTTTGTCGTCGTACACTTCTCCGCAACCGTTCATGATACATTTAATCCAGTATTTACCTTCATCGGTGGCATAGATTTCGCGGGTGGTATCGCCGTTGCTCCATAAGTAAACATCGTATCCGGGGGGAGCTGACAACCTGAGCGGCAAGGCGCTGCGGCAAATAACCGTATCGGCGCCCAAGCCGGGTACCACAAGCCCGGCGCCGGCCTGCGCCACACTCACATCATCAATAAAATACGGGCAGTTCATACCCGCAGGATTGTACTGAATTTTATTGGTATTGATATTTTCCTGAAAATTACCGATGGTAATATACTTTTCCCCTCCGTGCGCCTTATAAAGCCCGCTGATCCGTGTCCAGTTAACTGAATCATCCACTATCTGCGGCGAACGGATCTGTGCCGGCAGTTCAAGCGGAAAGGTTCCTGCAAAACTGCCGGGCGGATAGTCAACAAGGGTATCGGAGAGGTATGCATCAATGTTCTGGATAGCCCCGTCTGCTGTATCAATATTGTTTACATAATAACTTACACAATATAGTGTGTCTTTTTTCAATGCTTCGGTAAATGTTCCCTCAACATAACCGCGATCATGAGAACTATAATCGTAGTAATACACCAGTATTCCAGCATAGGCGTTCCCCGAGTGAGTCTGCTGGTATCCCCAAAGGTTGTCCGGTATTCCGTTGCCATACGAAGGCCCGCAGGTATGAAAGTAGTAAACCACACCCACCCCCTTCCAATCTTTAACATAGTTAGTTAATTGCCATAACTGGGGACACCCTATATGGTCTTCGAATGAAGGGTTGCGCACCAGGTTCTGCGCCATGGCAGGAACTACCATCAACGCTGATAAAATGCAGCTTATAAATATCTTCCGCATACAAAAACAGGTAAGTCCACATACTGCATAGTATTTGTGCAGTATGTGGACTAAAGGTGTACTATTGTTTGATAATCAATCCTTTTGCGGTGTGGTTATCGGTAATAAGCAGATAGGTATATGTGCCAGGCGCCAGGTTGCTTATGTTGCATGTTTTGGTATTACTGCCTGCAAAAAGTAAGCCGTTAACGGCTGATTTCATGACATTGCGGCCATACATATCATAAAATTCAAGGGTGTACCTGGTATCGGAGTTGCAGTTAATTTCAAAAGTAACCGTACTGGTTGCAGGATTTGGGAACACAATGATGATATTTCCCTGTTCTGCTATTTCAGTATTAAACGGTTCATTATCGTTAATAACGGTAAAAGCCTGGTGTTTATTGTAAGTAGTTACATGCAGATAGGAATAGTCGCTTACCTCGTCGCAAACATTGCCAACATATACAGTCAGCTTAAAGTACCGGTGCATGGAATACTGACCATTGTTGTATCCGAAATACCCTGTATAACCGCTGTAACCGGTTGAAGGTGCATCATCATCGGGAATAGCGCCATCAACAGTGCAGGCGCCTATTCCGGGGTTTACAGGCCAAACAGCAGAACTTACACAATAGCTGTTGAGGTTTTCCAGCGTTAACCCGCTAACCCCATCTATATTGATTGTCCGGTCATACACATGAGTTATTATAGCTCCGCTTTGAGAATTTATTTCGTCAATATCAACCCTGTAATAACTGATCATACCTGTACTATTGCTTATGCGGTAACCGGGGGAATAGCATCCTACATTAACAGCAGAATTAATGGTATGTGCAGGTTGCAAATAATTTTGAGGAGAGGCGCTGTTATAAATTTCGAGTACAATGCCTGGTGCTGGCGCCCCGCTTACCTGTATTTTATAGTTTCTTGTACTCTCGTTGTTACAAAAATCCCGTACAGTATATTTAACATTCACTTTGCCGGTTATGTTGCCAAGATTAAGGCCGGAGGCATCAGTAAGTGTGCGTAAATCAAGATTAGCAGCAGGCTGTCCGGAAGTCCAGTAACCATTAGGATTGTAATTGATGTATCCGGTTCCGGTAATTGGGTTACAATTGTCGTCGGTGGCCTTAATTTCTATTTTGTATTGGGCCGGCGTTCCGGCGCTGTATACAGGAGTGAAATTCATGGCGGTACAGTTGTAATAATTACTTGCATTCGCACAACTGGAAGACGGAGTGATATTGTTAATCCTGAAACCAGCCAAACTTATTGCAGGAGGCACAATATTGGATGTGTAGTTTTCACCGTCAATCTGGTCGGGTAAAGTAAAAATTCCGGGACTAACATAATACGTGTATCTTGAATCGAAACCGGCATCAACAGTAGTTATAGCATCGTTTGATGCTATACCGACAAGGGTTGTTGCTACTAAGCTGCCACTGCTGTAAGTTGGTGAAACACCATATATCTTCCCGTTTTTACCATATTCGAGAAATGTGTTGCTTAAATCAATTCCTGTTGAAAAAATTGTAACCGGCGTGATGACATCGGTGCTCGTGTTAATTTTCGAGATGCCACCTGTTCTGGAAACATACAAGGTTGGAGTAATACCGGTTGAATTTGTAAATTCAATACCTTTTGCCCCGGCTATAGAGTAGTTTTTTAACGAACCTATAACATCATCGCCACTTAATGGATTAATACCTATTGTGTGTACAGCGCCAACTGAACCGGAATATGGTTTGGAAACCCAGGCAAACAAGTTGCTCCCCCACGAAAGCTCTGCCTCGTATCCTTCAAAGTCGGCCGACGAGAGTCCTATAGTTCTGGCATCTGCAACCAATTCAGGTTGTGAAATCCCGGTTGATGTGATATAGCTCCTGTATATGCCATAAAACGAAGTAAAAAACAAAAAACGTTGTTCGGTTGCCCCGGAGCCGGTATAGACTTTTGAAACGGCAAAGGATGTCCAATCCAAACCGCCTCCACCAATAAAATAGCCTTCGGGTTCCAAGGTATAAACATAATCAGGCGGACAATAGACCCAGACATTTTGATGGTTGATAACGACCGGAGTTGTACCAGAACAATCAACTTTGCAATACAACAGAGGACAATCTCCAATAGGATTGTCCATTGCATAAATAACATAAAACTGTTTGCAGGTACCGGGAATAGGGACAATTGCTATTTCGGCCGATAGTTCAGTATATGCTTCATCGCACCCTGCAAGGTTATATCCGCCTAATTTACCGCAGTAGGATCCTGTTGGCCCATAAACGCCTGTATTCACAATACTAAAAAGGAGATTCCCGTTGGAATCATATGCACCATTTGAAACATTATAAGATCCACCAACAAATCCGGTCAGGTTTGTTCTGACAGGAGTTGCCGGATTCATGTCAAATTTGTAAGGAGGAGTGGTCCAGTAATTCATCTGAGCAATCACGATGGTATTACAATAAAATGTCAATACCAAGATTACAAAACAAAGTATAGTCTTATTCATAGTTTTTAATTTTTAGCTTATTATCAAAAACAGAGAGGTTTTGCCTATTTAAATATCAAAGCACAGCCTTCTCTTTAACGAGTATAAAGCCGGTGAAACATTGGTTTGTTTATATAGCATTGCAGTTTAAGACACGGTAGGTTTTGAGGATTTCCGGCCAGCGGCGACCTCCTTTCATAATATGGCGCGGGGTTAGTCCTTTTATAAAATGCAATATGGTTTC
>JAKLFM010000106.1 GCA_022711175.1 Bacteroidota bacterium
CTAAAATATCTCTTTGCACGGCCAGCGCCGGGCGGGCTGAAAAGTCAAACGCTGCTAATTTTGATAACTCCGATATTGTGAGATAATACGGTGTACCGTAAACATCAGGCTTTAACTTGAAATTCTTAAATGGGTTCTTATTTAATAGGTCATTATCAGTTAGCCAGTGAATGAAAACTTTCAGCTTTTTGAACTTATCATACACGGTATTCGCACCCCTCTCGCCCGGCTCTCTGCTCTCCGGGACCTGCTCAATGATTGCGGGGTACTTCTTAATTATTTTATGCTCATCATATAGGTACGATTCAAACAACCTCAAAAATTCCTCTGTTAGTGATTCAGTAGCCAGTACAAACGTTTCTCTGCTAATTATAGACTGGTACAGCTCAAAACGCTGTAACATTCGCCTGAGTACCTTAAATTGAGTCTTACGGCCATCTGATAACTTGTGAGTTCTCAAAAACTCATCATACAACTCAAAAAAGGTCATTTTTGCCTTTATCTCTTTCTCAGATAGTAATGATTCGGGGTAATGAAAGCCGGTGATAAGGCTTTCCAGCCATGTTTTATTAACCTGGCTCTTATCGGAGTTATTAAAACTGGTTTGGATTAGGCTTAGAAGGTCTGTAATCTTTTTTTGAGTTTTGACGAGCTCTGAACGTTCAACCGTTTCAATTCTGGGAAGTATCACTTCGCCCTTTTTCACACTGAACCGATCAGGCCTTATATCAATACCGCTCTTTACCCTAAAAATAAAATCCCGGCCACCGACAAACCGGATCATTAACTGGGCTTTACCAGTGTATTTATCAACCTTTGATGAAAGGCTGAGGGTAATTGTTGACATCGGGTTTCAAATATGCACCGCTAAATTACAACACCGTTGACAGTTTTCCAAATTATTGTCAACATTTTTGTAATTATTTAATATTATCTGAAATTAAATGAAATATTTTCTATTCCTGATTATGTATTAAAACTATTAATATCACTTTATTATATCCTGTTTTTACGCCATATGCAATTTCTTGCTATTACATACTAAGCGACCCCTCCGGGGTCACTTGCTTAAAAGCTGCTTCACGGCAGCTTTTTTTATTACTGCAAATCGGTATTACTTTTACTGTATCACAAAAATCTTTAATTTCACTACATCATTTGTAATTCCAGCATATCATGGTCGTTTGCTTTCAGATTGAATACAAAACACACCCGGGTCAGCAGTTGGTTGTTGCCGGTTCGGTAAAGGAATTAGGTGGTGGCAATCCCGCCAATGCTCCGTTTATGACCCTTAAAGATGTTAAATCAGGCATTTGGAAGTTGGAGGTTGATATTGAGAAAGCAAAGGAATTTCACTACCGGTATTTTGTGAAGGATGATAATTTCGGCACGTACCTCGAAGAGTGGGGACCCGACAGAACCCTGGTAATTGCAAAAAGGCCGGGAAACCTGATTTTGCTATCCGACAGATGGCGTTCCGCTTCCGATCCTGAATATGCCCTGCATTCGTCAGCTTTCCTTAACGCAATACTTAAACCCGGCAAATCATTCGATACGCCGCTTGCTGTAGCAGACGATAAACAAAAATCAGTGGTGGTGAGGTTTAAACCCAATGTGGTGAGAGTGATCCCGGGACATAGGGTTGCCGTATCGGGAAATGCAAAATCGCTTGGTAAATGGAAGGAAAACAAGGCGCTGGCATTAGGCAATCCGGAACATCCGCTCTGGTTTGGCGAAGCAGTGGTCCAGGTAAACGAATTCCCGTTAAAATATAAGTACCTCATTCAATACGAAGACGGCAAAACAGCATTCTGGGAGAAAACCGGTGACAGGGTTCTCAGGTTGCCTGAAGGCGAATTGCCTGATATCATTGAGATTGGCGACGAAAAATTTGATTTTCCGCAATATCCCTGGAAAGGCGCCGGCGTTGCCGTCCCCGTTTTTGCCCTAAGGCGAAAAAACGGTTTTGGCGTTGGCGAATTTACTGACCTTAAGTTACTGGTTGACTGGGCCGTAAAGGTTGGCATCAAACTTATACAGATACTTCCGGTTAACGATACCGTGGCCAGGCACACCTGGCAGGACTCCTATCCCTATGCCGCCATTTCGGTATATGCAATGCACCCGATGTACATCAATCTGCTCGAAATAGGTAAGTTGAATTCTGAAACCAGTCAGCAGATCATTGATGCCCAGGGGCATTACCTTAATTCATTGAAAAAAATTGATTATGAGGCCGTTATGGCACTCAAATCGAGATTTTTCAAACTTATTTACGACCAGCAGAAATCGGAATTCCTTAAAGACCCTGATTTTCTGGAATTCTTTACCGGCAACGAATACTGGCTCAGGCCTTATGCCGCTTTTTCGTACCTGCGCGATCTCTTCAACACCCCCGATTTTGGCCGCTGGGGCGAATACAGCAAACCCACCGAAGAGCTGCTTGAGCATCTTACCAACGAACAATCACCGCATTTCGACGATATAGCCGTTCATTATCTCATTCAGTATTATGCGCACCGGCAACTCCTTGATGCTGCGAATTATGCCCGTTCGAAAGGTGTAGTGCTCAAAGGCGACATTCCGATCGGCATTTTCCGCAACAGCGTTGATGCCTGGCAACACCCGCATTTGTACAATATGGACAGGCAGGCAGGTGCTCCACCCGACGACTTTTCGGACAAAGGACAAAACTGGAGATTCCCCACTTACAACTGGGACGAGATGGCCAAAGACAACTATGCCTGGTGGCAGCAGCGCCTGCGGCAGTTATCCTTGTATTTCGATGCCTTCAGGATTGATCATATACTCGGGTTTTTCAGGATTTGGGAAATACCCGGCGACCAGGTGGAAGGCCTGATGGGATATTTTAACCCCAGCATACCCTATTACCGTGATGAACTGCAACAACGCGGGCTTTGGTTCGACGAAACGAGGATGTGCAAACCTTACATCCGCGAACATTTGCTGTACGAACGCTTTGGCGACCTCACCCAATATGTGAAAGACAATTTCCTCGTCGAATACTACCCCGGCTGTTTTAACCTGCATCCTGATGTTGATACCCAGAAAAAGGTTGAGCAGAAATTTGCCATTGAACCAGATATGGGCCCCGATGAAAGGAACCGCTTGGAAAGGATAACGCAAGGGCTTTATTCGCTTATTTCGGAAGTTATTTTTCTGGAAGCCCCCGGCAGCGGCGGCAATGCCTTCTTCCCGCGAAATGCGCTGCACTTTACACGTTCCTACCAGGAACTTGATTCGCAATCAAAACACGTTATCAACCTTATTTACCAGGATTATTTTTATCGTCGCAACGAAGAATTCTGGCGTAGCAAAGCCATGGCCAAACTGCCGGTGCTGAAAAAGGCAACCAACATGCTGCTGTGCGGCGAAGACCTGGGAATGGTACCCGCCTGTGTTCCCGATGTAATGAACGAACTGGGAATACTTAGCCTCGAAGTGCAACGCATGCCTAAGAATCCAAAAATAACCTTCGGGCACCCGGCTGACTATCCCTACCTTTCGGTGGCCACGCCATCGTCGCACGACACTTCGACCATTCGCGGCTGGTGGGAAGAAAATCACGGGATGTCGCAAAAATTCTACAACGAGATACTTGGCATTTATGGTGAGGCACCTTATTTCTGTGAACCTGAAGTTGTTAAGCAAATAATTGTTCAGCATCTCTATTCGCCAAGCATGTGGGCTGTTTTCCCGATACAGGACCTGCTTGGCATGGATGCAGGCTTACGCATGCAGCACGCCCCCGATGAGCGCATCAACCAGCCCGGTAATCCAAACCACTACTGGCGGTACCGTATGCATCTGAACCTCGAGGATTTGGCTGAACAGGAAAACTTCAACCTGATGCTCAAAGGATTGATCGGTGATGCCGGCAGGCTGGACATATATTAATCCGGTAGTTTATTGCTTCATTTCAAAATTCAGGAATTTCAAAATAGCCTGAAGCGCATTTTTGCACACCTGATTGAACTACAATGAGTTCTAAACTTTCAGAACTATCGAATTTCTTACTAAAGACATAGAATTGTTATCATTTTGTATCTATCTTTACATCCAAATGACTTGGAATGTCCTGCCATTACTAATTTAAAATGCTTTCACATGAAGAAACCACTACTCTTCATCACTCGCACATTTTTCACCTCCATAAAAGCCAACCTACTGTATGCCACATGCATCGCATTGCTGCTGAGTCTTTCGACTGCACCGAAATACAGCCATGCAGAAGGCACAAAACAGCTTGAACCGATGGGAGAGAATCCTGTTCTGCAGTTGGCGCTGTATTGTCTCAATTACACCGGAACCAACGGATGGCGAAACCCTTTTGCTATTGAAGGATGTGATCCTGAGTACCGGCTTAATGTTCATATTAAAGATCCGACCTCCGAGGTTATTTATTTCGGCTTTCGTAATACCAATGCCTCCGGACCTTTATATTTCCAACTGAGAGATCCTAATGGCAATATCGCAATCCCATGGACAGAAGTACCGACTGTACCGTCTCCAGGATACATTGACACCTGGGATGAAGCCTTCAATGGCCCTGATCTTGGCGCGATGACATCAGGATATACCCCTTTGACTTATACTCCTTCGATAGATGGTGATTTTTATTTTGAGTTTGCAGCCGATGCTTTTGGTACCACCTGGACGATGGGTCATTTGGTACGATTTTTCGATATAAGCGTTGTTGCATCGGGCACCACTGTAATTGACGGACGAGTGTGGAGCCAAGCCTGGCAGTTTGGCGATGGGAATAACAGCAATTGTCCCAATGCTTCCATGTATATTTATGCAAACGACGGCATTGTCACGAGACTCAACATCAATGGTTGGAATGGCGGACATTTCTTTGTAAACTGCAACCAATGGGGCGCAACAAATACCGGTAACTGGTCACTCGACAGGATGTCGTTCGACTATGGAAACAGTACTCCGCCCGATTATCCTCAATACAAGGAATTTCTTAATCCTCCTGATGAACTTATCTACCCTACAGGCACGTTAGGCCAGATTTGTCCGGGAGGACTTTCAAGCATATCATATTGTGATGGGTCGGTTGATTTCCTGATCAAAGTCACAAAGTCCGGTATCGTTACCCTGAATATTGTGACACCAATAGGTACAGCCACTGTGACTGGTGATGTAACGGGTTATACTAACTGCTCCACCTATGATACTTTGCATTGGAATGGGATGACAACAGGAGGTCAGGTTCAAAACGGTGCAAGTATTACGATGTCTATCGAATACCTGAATGGCTTGACCAATCTTCCATGCAACGATATTGAAGCAAGTCCGCAGGGAATACAGGTAGATATTGTCCGGCCAATTTCCGGAAAACTGGGTATTATGTGGGACGATACCAATATTCCTATTGGTGGAGGTGGTGTAAATAGCGCCTATCCTGGATGTATTTACACAGGCATTCCAACACCAAGCGGTTGTCACAACTTTAACGACGGCGATTCAAGGATTATCAATTCGTGGTGGTACTATCTGACAACCGGTACCGAAAGTCTTAACATCGTTGTAATCAATGCACCTGCGACGCCTGCAGTGCCTGCCGGTCCTGTTTCACTTTGTCAGGGTCAGAGCGGTGCAGTTTACACTATTCCGGCATTGGGGTCAGCAACATTATATGAATGGTATTTTGATGGAGTTCCTTATGATACTACTGCAACACCCTCTACAACAATTAACATTGGTAATTTCTTTCCGACCGGTAACCACACACTTGCTGTCAGAGGCTACAATCCCGATTGTCTGTTTGGCCCTTTCTCACCTATTCGCACCATCACTGTTCTTTATAACCCCTCCCCGGTTATTACTGGCTCACCCACAGCGTGCAATACAACACAAACTTCTTTCGCCGCAACCACCGGGCTTACAAGTTATTCATGGTCAGCAACCGGAGGCACAGTTGTAGGTTCTCCCAATCTGAGTTCGGCAACATTCCTCTGGAACGCCTCCGGCACTCAAACAGTAAGCGTGATCACATCGTCCGTTACTTGCCCGGCTATTACCACAACCAGAAGTATTCTTATCAATCCTTCGCCGGTCGTCAATTTTTCCTTTTCTAACAATTGCCAGGCCCAGCCGGTGCAGTTCACCGATCTTTCAACGATTACCAGCGGCTCAATTGTGTCGTGGAACTGGGACTTTGGTGATGGGAATAGTTCAACATCACCGAATCCTCAGCACACTTATGCCAATGCAGGCACATTCAACGTAATTCTCACAGCGACTTCCGATTCGGGCTGTGTGGGAAGCCTGACGTTGCCCGTGAATATTGTGGCTTTTGCCACAGCTTCTGCCGGCCCCGGTCAAACCATCTGTGCCGACGATACTTACACGCTGGCCCTGGCTACAGCGGCAAATTATTCTTCCTTGCAATGGAGTTCGAGCGGTACCGGAGCTTTCGATAATCCCTTCGGCCTTAATCCTGTTTACACTCCCAGCGCTGCCGATACGGCTGCACATTCGGTAACACTTACGCTTGTTGCCAACGGAATCTCGCCCTGTACCAATGCTACTTCGTCCATGGTACTTACCATCAACCCTGTTGCGGTTGCCCATGCCGGTGCCGATGCAAAGATCTGCGAAGGAAGCACCTATCAGCTTAGCGGCTCTTCGGCTTACGGCTATACGTCGCTCTCATGGAACAGTTCAAGTTCAGGCGCTGCAGGATTTGTACCTGCAGGAACGCTGCACCCTGTCTATACACCCACTGCCACCGACATTACCAATGGAAGCGTTACACTCACCCTTACGGCAAACCCTTATGCGCAATGTTCTGCTGCTACCGATGCCATGACCCTGCTGATCACCCGGCAACCAGTGAATGATGCCGGTGCAAATGCCCAAATCTGTCAGAACGGGACGTTTACAGTGAATTCAGCCACCTCGGTGTATGATTCGGTTCATTACTGGACCTATATAGGATCGGGTACACTCAACAATATTAATACATTATCACCAACCTACATCCCCGGTGCCGGTGAAGCAGGCACGGTGACGCTGACATTGCATTCCCTTGCATATGCTCCCTGCAGCAATGTGACAGATAATATGTCGCTTACCATCCATCCGCTTCCCACGGCCTCTGCCGGTCCATCGGGATTTTCGTGCCAGGGCTACAACTTCACTATCAGCGGCGCCACTGCCGCACACTATTCATCGCTATTGTGGACAGAGAATGGCACGGGTAGCCTCACCAATGCCAACACCCTAACGCCAACGTATGTTCCGGGCCCCGGCGAGACGGGCACCGTCACGCTCACGCTCACCGCGCAGGGCGAGTTTAGCTGTGCCGGTGAGACA
>JAKLFM010000107.1 GCA_022711175.1 Bacteroidota bacterium
ATGGGTCCTTCATCAATGCCGAGAAAATCATTGTCAACCCAGTCAGCCGTGGGATTAAACGAATCGTAATAGCCGTATTTCCCCCAGATTTTGGCGCCGTACCGTTGGTTGATAGCTTTTATGGTGGGCAAAACAATTTCAGGTGCAAAAGCTATGGAAGAAATCGGTCCGTAAGGGGCAATGGTGCCGTCGTCGAAATAGTTGTAATCGGGCCCGCTTGCGCCACGGCCGGCATAACCGATAAACTTTTTATCACCGAAATTGTACTTGTCGCCGGGACCGTCGCAGGCGGTCACACCCCAGCACAGCGAATCGTAACCCAACCACTGATGCGGATTATCGATGGCATATCGCCTTTGTGAATAGGTGGCGCGGCGTGAGTTTTCGAAATAGTCAATGCCTTTTTCCTTCAGGTATTTATCGCTCAGCCCTCTAAAATCGATGAAAACATGCGAAAACTGGTGACCGAAAAGCGGTGGGAAAGCCACATGCGGGTATTTATCGTAATAGGTGTACCATTTATAGGTGCTCAGCCAGGAGTTGTAAGCTTTTTCGGCATCCTGCAACCCCGTGCCTGCAGCGAGCACATAGAGCAACAGGCCTTCGTTATAACCACTCCAGCCGAAATCGTGTACTCCTTTGTCAGGTGTCCAACCCATCGAAATACAATTGGCGTGCTTCCCGGTGTCGGGCATCATGATGAAATCCCATTCCATCCGGCCAAGCAGCATTTCGGCCAGTTCGCGGATTTTTTTCTCGGTTTCGTTGTTGAGGTTATAGTAATTACGGGCGAAAATGATTCCCATCATCAGTATGCCGCTGTCGATGGTCGATAGTTCGCATTTCCACTCGCGGGTGCCGCTGTTCATCCGCAGGAAATGATAATAAAATCCTTTGTAACCGGTGGCATTGGTGTCGGCGCTCTGTTTTGATCCGGCAAAAAATTGAATGATGCTTAAGGTGATTTTTGCTGCTTCCTCGCGCGAAATCCATTTGCGTTCGGCACCGATGGCAAATGCCGGGATTCCAAAACCGGTTGATGCAATGCTGGCCGGCGCCCATGCGGCGGTGCGGTCTTTTACAATTCCCCATTCCGGCTGCTTTTCGTGCATAAAAAACTGGAAAGTCTTTTGCTGAATACTGTCGAGCATGGTTTCGTCGGCTGTCGGGAACTCATAATTGATTTTTCCCTGGGCTTTGTAGCTCATCTCGTGCTGCGGTTTGCATGATGTGAATAAAACAATGATCATCATCAGCACCTTGCTTATCCGGTGTAAGTTATTCATTTTCATAGGGATGATAAATTATTTCGGTTGAAGGAAGATTGGTTGTTCAGTGATTACGTGCAAAATCAACTAACATAGCATGCACGATCATCTGAACGTAAATCCTAATTTGGTAAGACCTGATTGAACTTCTGGGGCACTCATAAAAAGATTCCAAAGCAATCCGGTACGGTAGTTTTCGATCATCACAACCTCGGGGCCCTGGTCAATGGCAAGGTACGAATCGGCCCACCAGCTTTTGTGAACATCAAAGGCATCGTAAAAACCATAATCGCTCCAAAGTTTGTCGCCAACAATATAATAGAAATACCTGATGGCATTCATTGATTGTTCTGGCGTATATGGTAATGACGAGATTGCTGCTGTGGGCGTAATTACGCCTATATCGTTGCTGGGCTCATTGGCCTGGTAACCGCCCGGGATATCGCTTGCGGTAAGTCCCCAGCAGTAGTCGTTGTAATTGGGCCACTTCTTGGGATTGGCTGAGCAATATGCCCAGTTGATGAGCGAATGGTTCACATTTTGTGTCCAGTAGTTTGCGTAAGCATCAGCAAGGTTGCGCGGGTCGAGGCCAAGAAATGAATAATGGGCAAAAAACAACGGGCCGCCGTAATCATAGCCAACCGGCAAAACATAACCATAAAACGTTTTCCCGTTTTTGATGGCGCCGCTACGGGCATAACCGAGGTGATAGGCTGCTGCTGCAATGGTATGCGTTGGCGATGAAGCTGCAAGTATGTAGGTGATGAGTGTTTCGTTATAACCCTGAAGCTTGAAGTTCATCTCCCATCCGTAATTTGGCGACCAATGCCAGTAAAGTACGTTCTGTCCGCCACGGGTGTACCAGTCCCACTCAATACTGTGAAATAAGTTGGTAATCCTGTTTATCAGGTTGTTACCGCTTGTATCCGCTGCTGTTAAATACTGGCGTACTGCAAGCAGTCCCTGCGCCATGAAGGCTGTTTCAACGAGGTCGCCGCCATTATCTTTGGTGCTGAACGGGACAACCGCCCCGTTGCTCCCGTTTATCCAATGTGGCCATGCCCCGTGAAAACGATTACAGGTTTCGAGGAAATGGACTATTTTCCCTAGCCGCGTAATTCCTTCGGTGCGTGTAATGAAACCTCTTTCCATACCAACAATCAAAGCCATCACGCCAAAACCGGAGCCTCCCGTGGTAACAATATCTCCCGAGTTGTAACGTTCGCGGGCCATACCGCTAACCGGGTGGGCATAATCGTAAAAATATCTGAATGTTTGCTGCTGAATCAGTGTAAGAAGCTCATCATCAGTTAGTAACGGGAATTTGGCTGTTGAGTCGAGTCCCGACATAAACCAGTTGTTGAAACCAGTAAAAGCATACCCGGCAACTGATTTTAAAGAGGAAGAGACTCCCACATAGTACTTTTTGTAGCCTTCGAGCTGCTGGTTGCATTGCAGGTTTACGGATTTCAGATTTTCGGAAACTGACACATCAAAGACTGCATTTCCCGCGAGGGTGAACTTGTTCTTCATTTGTGCCGTATCAACCTGGTCGGAGAATTCAAGGACCAGGTTTAAGCTGTTGCGGTTGATGTTGAAGAGGTTTTTGGGAGTTCTGAAATCCTGGCTGTTGAGGGTAATGCTGTTGAGTAAAAAATCGCCGGTAGCGGTCTTAAACCTGAATTCAATGCCCGAAAATGTTTCATTGTTTGCTCCTTTGAGCGATGAACTGATCACCAGTTTGTAGGATTGCAGCTTTGCAAAACTTGCATCGTGCTTAACGAGTACGGTTTTATTGTTGTTGTCGAAATTCAGGTGAACACCCGTGACAGAATTTCCTGAAGCATCTTTAACTGAAATTGCACCTTGCGCCGAAATAACATCCACAGCGCCTGAAAACTCAATCACAATATCCTTGTTGAGAGGCACATTCGGCATCTCGGCGCCAATCTGCAATTGCACCGTACCGGCGAAGCACGAAACGAGCTCAAGCTTACCCGCAGTTGCCGGTTCTTTTTTGCATGATTCGCAAACCATAGCAACTATGATAAGGATTGCGAAAGCTGTTTGCATTTTCTTCATGGCGTTATTTTTATAAGGTTGACCATATTCATGCTATTGGTCAGGCGAACGATCACTCAAAGGAAAAATCCTGTTAACAAGGAAAGATGCTGAACGTTAACGTATAAGCACTCTTTTAAGCATATGAAGCAAGAAAGAGGGAAGAGAACTTCCCTTACCCTCTTTCTTTCAATCAACAACAGCTAACCAGTTATTATTTTCCTGTGTAGATTGCGTTTACTTCTGCAGCACTAAGTGCTTTATTGAAAAGATGGAGTTCGTCGTACAGGCTCAAATCGGAGAAGTGGTTCCAGTAAGTGAAATTAGGCGCTCCTGATCCAATGGTCATGGATGAACATCCCGTCCAGTCAAGTGGTGAAGTGATGTCAGTTTCCAAAACACTTGAGCCATTTACATAAATTGCGGCGTGGCTGGACGATATGCTGATAGCAATATGTGCCCAGTCTTCAGTTGTTGATACCTGAACAAACGGGTTCATCCATACTTCACTTGCGCTGATACCAAAATTGAGGCCAATATTCTGCTTATCGCCACTGGCTTCGCGGAAAAGCCTGAAGCCTGTTGTGCGGCCATCGCCTGTAGCACTGATAGCAAACATACCGGCACGATCGGGCACCGAATTGATCTTGTACCAGAAGGCAACACTGAATTCACTACCCAATAAACCGGCAGTGGGGAAGGTAAGGTACGCATCTGTTGCTCCGGCGTATGCCTGCATTTTCTTGCCGTCAGCAAATGTTGGGGAGCCGTGGATCTGCGCAGCGGCAAAAGTTACCAGTTCGGTATAATCTCCGTCGAATGGCATGTAAAACACTTCGCCACTCATGGGTACATAAGGCGCAACTTTCTTAAAATTAACGGTTTGCGAAGAGCTTTTGCCGGTAAGGTCAGTTGCTACGACCGTGAGCGTATGGTCGCCGTCGGTTACATTGTTGTAAGAATAGTCAACGGCATATCTCCTGTAATCCTTGAATGATGTAAACGAGGTTACTTCGGTACCGTCAACCTGTATGCTTACTTTTTGAAGTTCGATATCGTCAACGGCTGCTGCCTTGATATTGATGGTGGCAACTTCTTCGGGAACACGCACCAGAGTGCCTTCGCTTGGATAGGTTATAGAAACAACAGGTGCTGTTTCATCAGGCCCGGGGTCAACAGCGGTAATAGGATCAATTCCTTTTTCACATCCTGCAGTAAACAAAAGCAGGAGTGAACATGCGGATAAATATCTGAGGATTTTCATGTCTCAATGTTTTAAGTGTTCATTAACAGTAAGTTATTGTTTCAGCGACGGAATCAGGTCCACCTGGGCTTGAGGTATGGGAAGGAACTGTTTAGCCATACTGAAAGTCCTGCCGTCATAACTCAATTCTTCGGTTTTACCTAGCCTTATCATATCCCAGAAACGGTCGCCCCACTCGGTTGCTAGTTCTGCGAATTTTTCATCCATAACCTGGTCATTCGTCACTCCCGAGAGATTTGAAAGACCGGCTCTTGCCCTTACGGCATTCACAGCAGCATCAGCTGAACCGGCTGAACCGGATGCTCCCTGGGTTAAAGCTTCGGCATACATGAGCAGTATTTGAGCATACCTGATACAGGTGAAGTTTTTGTTTGTCCCGTAATCGGTGCGGCCAGGAGTGAGTTGATCAGAAGGCAGGTAATGTTTTCCGCTTGCGAACATTGCACGGGCATAGTCGTTGAAAATGTCACCCGAAGGGGTTGTGTTCGAAATCCACGAAGGCAGTGTGGCATATGCCGGGTCGCTCTTGAGTGTGGCAATTCCGCTGTTGGTAAAGATCACCGTTGTTTGCAGACGGACAGTTTCACCGCGGTCGAGCATAAACTTGATATACTTGAGGCTTGGTTCATAAAATCCCCATCCGTCGGCGGCTCCGGCAACCTTTGGTGTCCAGCCTTGTGGGCCGAAAAAAGCGTAGAGGTATGAATAATTTGTACCGGTGCCCTGACCAAGGTCGGAATACTGCATTTCGAGGAGATTCTCGTTATTGAGTTTACCCTTGATTTTGAATAACTCGTAGAAATCAGGTTCAAGTGTGAAAGCATTTGATTTGATGATTTCACCGGTTGCATCGGCAACTGCCTGGTAGTTTTTGAGTTCGAGGTTTGCCAATGCTTTCATAGCCAATGCGGTATATTTTGTAATACCTCCGGGGATATCGGTACGCTGATTGGGCCTCATATCAGGCAGCAGGGGGATAACCAGATCCATCTGGTCCGAAATGTATTGCATTACTTCATCTTTGGTAGAGAATGGTAAAACAAATAGTGTTGAAAGATCGGATGATTCAGGGAGGAATGCCCCGCCCCATACTCGGGCAAGTTGCAATTGCCACCACGAGCGTAACACCTTGATCTCAGCAACATAACGTGCGGCCAGTGCAGCATCGGCGCCGGCAGCTTCATATTTTCCAATCTGTTCTATTGCAGCGTTCACGGAGAAAATATTCCCGTAATAATTCTGCCACAGCGAGTTGTACATCCAGTAATCCTTATTGTAATTATACAGGTCGGTTTCGTGGAAATCGTTCTGATCATAATTGCCACCGCTGCCTCCACCGGAGTTTACATCGTCGCCACGCACTGAAATAAGAGGGAAATCTTCCCATTCAGTGTTATTAAATTCGGAATAAGCTCCAATGAGGGGTAAAATCATGTTGCCCGAAATCGTGTAATCGGTTTCAGATGCTAACGACCTGTTTTCTTTAATGTCGTCAAACTTATCGGTGCATGCTGAAATAAACAGCAGGCCTGTTACCAGGAAAGCAAGGTTGAATATATATTGTCTGCGTTTCATATGTCTGTGTTTTAGAAGGTTAGAATTTAACATTCAGACCAATGGTGTATGTTGCGGGTAGCGGATAAGTTTGGGTGTCCCAGCCGTCGGCAATTTCAGGTGTGAAGCCATTGTATTTGAAGAAAGTAAGCGGCCTGTCGGCAGTGAAGGAAACCCTGGTTTCAGGGAACTGTCCTCCCAGCCAACCACTGTTTTTGATCGTATAGCCCAGTTGTACATTCTGAACACGGAAGAATGAACCGTCTTCAACGTAGAAGTCGCTCATTTTCTGGTTCCAGCCCCTGCGTAATCCCGATGATGAAGGATATTCGTTTGATGTTCCTTCGCCGTGCCAGCGGTTAACGGCCAGGTCGGCATCAACGTTGCCATCCGATGTCCAGATAATTTCACCGCGTTTCCTGTTCAGGATTTTATTGCCGGCCTGTCCGTACATATTGGTGCTGAAATCAATACCATGGTAAGTTATTCCAATGGTTGCACCGTACATGATGTTTGGGAAATAAGAGCCGAGCACAACCCTGTCTTCGCCGTCAATTTTGAAGTCGCCATTCTGATCCTTAAAAATCAGATCGCCCGGCTTTAATTTATTATCCACGGCAATAACATCGTGAATGCATTCCTCTTCAGTTTGGTAAACGCCTTCTACTTCATAGCCATAAAAAGCAAGAACCGGCTCACCCACGATTGAACGCTGACGGAATTCAGCAGTACCGCCTTCAATATATGGCTGCCCATACAGGTCTTGTACTTCGTTCTTCAGCGTGGAGAAATTGGCGCTTACGTTGTACGAAAAATCCTTGTTGATATTATCAGCCCAGCCTAATGAAAGCTCAATACCGGAGTTCCTGATCACGCCAACGTTTTTAAGCACTGTACCGCCAATTGCCGGAACAGTGACGGGAATTGCAGCGTTTTTGGTGTCGCGGATATAGTAGTCAAAATCTGCCGATAGCCTGTCGTTCAGGAATTTAGCAGTAAAACCAGCATTGGTTTCTTCA
>JAKLFM010000108.1 GCA_022711175.1 Bacteroidota bacterium
GTAAAAAAACTGGAAACCGGGAACACAACTTTAAACTTTAAACTACTCCTTACTCCTCCCGACAGTATCGGAACTCCTTGCTCAAACCTCAAACTCTAAACCCTCAGCCATCCGGCACCCGGCACCCGGCACATGGAACCTTTAATTTGGAAACTGGCACTTCGGCAGGCTCAGTGTAAAAAACTGGAAACCGGGAACACAACTTTAAACTTTAAACTACTCCTTACTCCTCCCGATAATTTTTTGATTACTAAAGCGCTCAAACCCGGGCAGTCACCCGTGAGTATGATTTTCATGGTTGTTACTCCATGATTAATGGCGCAGTTTTCGTTATTTCGGAGATTGTAATCGCAAAAAAAGCGTTATATTTGCGATTTAAATCGACGATAATATGATAAACAGATTTATCCATCAGCAAATCATCGAAAAATCTGACACAAAGAAAGCCATACTCGTATTCGGTCCCCGCCAAACCGGGAAAACTACGCTAATGCATCAGATACTTGACCAGAAAAAAGATGTGTTGTGGCTGAGCGGTGATGAAACTGATATACGGAACTTGTTTGAAAATGCTTCATCAACCAGGTTAAGAGCAGTGTTCGGAAACAACAAAGTCATCGTTATTGATGAAGCCCAGCGTATTGCCAACATCGGGTTATCTCTCAAACTCGTTACCGATCAACTTCCTGATTATCAAATCATCGCTACAGGTTCTTCGGCGTTTGAGCTGGCCAATAAAACACAGGAAGCGCTTACCGGACGAAAATGGGAATTTTTCCTGTTCCCTTTGTCATTTGGCGAAATGGTAGCACATCACGGCCTTATTACTGAGAAAAGGATGATCGGCCATCGGCTGATTTATGGCAGCTATCCCGAAGTTGTCGTTAATCCGGGTAAAGAAAAGGAAATACTGAAACAACTCACCGACAGCTATCTTTATAAAGACCTGCTGATGCTCGAAGGCCTGAAAAAGCCTGCAAAGTTGGTTTCGCTCCTGCAGGCATTGGCATTTCAGGTGGGAAGCGAAGTTTCCTATAGCGAACTTGGCAGAACCGTTGGTTTAGATAATCAAACAATAGAAAAATATATTGATCTGTTGGAAAAGGCCTATATCGTTTTCAGAATTGGTGCGTTGAGCAGAAATCTGAGGAAAGAGCTTAAACAGGGGCGCAAAGTCTATTTTTATGATAATGGTATTCGTAACGCGCTGATTGCTCAGTTTGGAACCATCGAAATGAGAACCGACAAAGGTGCTTTATGGGAAAACTACCTGATGTCCGAACGCCGGAAGTTTGTCCAGTATAACAGAATATGGACAAACGTTTATTTTTGGCGCACTCAGGATCAGCAGGAAATTGATTATATCGAAGAAAGAGACGGGAAATTCCATGCCTGGGAGTTTAAATGGAATCCCGATACACGGCTGCGCCTTTCGAGAACATTCTCAAATGCCTATCCTGGTTCAACTTTCCAGGTGGTTACACCTCAAAATATCGAAGATTTTCTGGGCGACGGGCAAAACGGATTACCTGCTCCGATTATTCCTCTCTGAGCCTGCAGCACAGGTTTTGCGTGGTAGCAGGCTGAAAGAGCCTTTCCAATTATTTCTCGGGAGGATGGCCGCAGGCCGGGGGATTCCTTTTTTAATTGCCAACTTATATCCGTATTATGACCTAAGAATGTAAACTTAATGAAGTACGAAGTACTTGTTTTTCGGCGTTTTGCATGGCAGTAACCAATCCCCCGGCGATTAGCATCGCCACCCCCTTTATCAAGGGGGACTGCACGCGCTGTCCCCTGTCTTGGCTGTCTTGTCCTGAGATAGGTTTACACTTTAAAGAATGAAACAGCAAGCCAATATACGAACAAAAGAAGCGAAGTGAAAACTTATTCAAGGACGATACCGTGGTTATTCAAACGTAATACCCCAGTTTAGTATAAGCCGGTAAAAGAAAAGCAGCGCGATAACGAAAATAATTACTCCCCACCGGAACGAGCGGCGGCGTATAAGTCCCGATTCGTGAAGGGTTTCGTACTCAATAGAATTGTACCTTATGAGCGTGGGCAGCACCACCAGCCCGGGAGTGAGTGTTTTGAGAATGAGTGGAACATAGTAATTTGGCAGGGTAATGACGAAAAACAGGATAATGCCCGCAATCCACGGAAGAATGATGAACGAAACGACAAAAAACAGCCTGTACCGCGGCCTTATCAGCGATATTGACCCCGACGAAAGCAGGAACAGCAGCACCGACTGCCGCCCGGTGAGTACTAGCGCTGCGATAGAAAGTATGCCGAAGATGATCTCCTCCACATCGCCGGGATTGCTCAGAAACAGCCACTCGCTGGCATACACGAACTCGGTGCGGGTGATAATGCCGGCAATATAAGCTCCGAAAAACATGTTGATGCCGTGTATAAACATCCACAGGAAGAAGAGGTTAAGCCTCGACTTGCTCTTGTTTTTCACGAAAAACATGCGCAGCGAGAACAGCGCCAGCAGCAGCGAAACAGCAGGCCCCGAGGCAAAAATCACCACCAGCGCCTGGCGTGTGTAAAGCGGCGACCAGGTATAAAGCGGGAAAACTAAGCGGCTGTATCGCCATATAACGGGGATGTCGTAAGCATTGGCAACGGCGATGGTGACAGCCTGGTAAATCACATAAATGATGAGTGCCGCAAACAAGTACCAGGCAGCCGATTGCACAAACTCCCGGAAGATGCTCTTGCGCAGTTCGCCCGATGAGCGTACATCCTTCCAGGCAAGTTTTGTCTCGTCTTTGGCAAGCTGCCGCTCTTCGCGATGGCGCACTTTTTCGAGGTACATGATGCGCTTGCGCTCTGCCCGTAGCGGATGGGGCTTAAAGATCACCTTAAAGGGATTGCGGAGGAAATCAGCAAACTTGAGCATCTTTTCCTTCCTGATGCGGCTTCGTATCTTCCTTGCCCTGGCGGCATCTTCGCTTTCGGGAGCGAAAATGGTGGCAGGATTAACGATATATTCCACGAACTTTTCCCATGCCTTTTTCCGGTTGCGGCTCTTTACATGGCGGCGATACGCTTTTTCCTTCCTGCGCTGGCGGAGGCGTTCTTCTTCACTGCGTAGCCGGGCTTCTTTGGTATCACGGTAACGACGCGGCATGTGGGATTCAGTTTCGGTAATTTGTCGCTAATGTATGAAAATTCAGTCCCTGATTATGCAATTCTGCTCAACAATCGTCAGCTTTTCAGCAAACCATCCGCCAGGACACAAAACCGCGATTTCTTGAACGAGGATTGTCTTTACGAATCATTTTCGCCCGTTTCAGGTTATCTTTACACTGACGAACGAACACTGTTTCAGGAAACCTCATAATACCTGTTTTCGACATGATGCACGAACAAATCACCCTTACCACACCTGCATTGTTGTTTTCGGCCATTTCGCTCATCCTGCTGGCCTATACCAACCGATTCCTGGGTTACGCCAGTCTCATCCGGGGGCTGCACGAAAAGTTCAAGGAGAATCCGAACGAAATGCTCAAAGGGCAGATCGCGAACATCAGGAAACGCCTGTACCTCACACGCAACATGCAGATCATGGGCGTGACAAGCCTTTTCCTGTGCGTGGGCACCATGTTCCTGATCTTTGTCGGGTTGCTGGTGATTGCAGTGTGGGTTTTCGGGGTGGCTTTGCTGGCAATGATTGCTTCGCTGGGTGTTTCGATATACGAAATCATGATATCAGTCAAAGCGCTTGACCTTCACCTCAGTGATATGGAACACGAAACTGAAAGCTAAAAGAGGTTTTCGGGCGGTTGATTTTACTAAACTGCTTTTCACCCACCGAAGCGGCATCTACGTTTTCCGGCAGCTTGGCCCCGGTCAATCGCAATCGGAATCTATGAGTCAGCATTTAAAGCTGTTCCACAAAGAACTCAAAGAAGGCGCTAAACGCACAAAGTTTTTTAGGGCAGCATCAGCAGTAAAAATATTACCCGTCAGCTCAGACAATCATTTACCTCCGTTTAAAATGTAACCGAAGTAATGATATTATTAATTGTGAACGTTTTCTTAAACGTCCCTCCCGAATAGGTGCCACCCGACCAGTACCCGTTGTTGTTGGTGCCGCCACTGTATGATCCGCCGGTATAAATCGAATAGCTTGTGCCGTTCTGCAGTGCCGAAGAGGAGAAGATGACGGAATAGTAACTCCTTATTGGCGAAAACGACACAATATCGTTGCCCGCAGCATCCTGAACGTGAAACATCGAACCTGCCGGGATGGAACTGTTGGTTTTTGCGAGTACGCATCGTTGCGTGGAGCTGCTGCTTGGCGGTTCGGTCATATTGGAGTTGGTGCCCGATACTACCAGGAATCCGCCGTTCACTTTGCAGGTGCCGTTAAAGTCCATGCCCACTTCGGGCGCCGACTGCGGCCCGTGGCCTATCACCAGTCCGCCGGTAAACAGCATGCTTCCGTTGCTGTCGAGGCAGTCGTTACCGGATGCATTGGCTACCAGTGTGCCGCCGGTTACCTTCAGCAGGCTTCCGTCGTTGTTTTCGCCTCCGTTGCCGAAGGTTGCGTTCATGCAGTCATCCGTTGATTTGGCATTTACAACGCCGCCGTTTATAGTGATATAGGGCGCTTCGATGCCTTCAACCGAGTTGCTGATGGTGATACTGGCATTGTTGAAAGTGGCGGCAGTGGTGGATTTTATGCCGTCGTCAGCCGACGAGATCGTAATGGTACCACTTTCGAAAGTAATGTCGCCGTCGCATGTAATTGCTTTTGCTTCAGCATATTGTGAGTTGTTTCCCGATCCCGAGATGTAAACTTTTGTTCCAGTTGTGGTAACGCTTATGACCGGTGTTGTTGCGGTGCTGCCAACCGTGAGTTCGCCATCGGCAGCGATGCCTCTTCCTCCTGCTCCTGAACTGGATGTGGTTATTGAGCCATCGGTGATGGTGATATTGCCATCGGCTGAAAAACAGGTAGGTACATATGCCTGGTAAACTCCCTGTGAATTGAGGTACCTTGCGCCCGCGCCCGAATTCGTAATATTAACGGTACCTGCCGTCATGCTGATGTTACCGTCGCACGAAATCGACTTAGCGCCGCTGTTGGAACTGGTGATGGTGAGGTTAGCCCCGGCAAGGTTCACGGCGGTGGAACTCTTAACGGCACAGCAATACACCGGGTTAAATCCCGCGCCTGTGGCCACAAGTGCAACGCTCCCCGAATTATTGATGGTGATAGCGCCTCCGCTGAGTGTCATTGCCTGGGTACACTGCAAAGCTTTCGACTGGCTGCCGCTCACACTCAGATTAAGGGTGCCGCCGGTTATGGTAAGCGTACTGTCGCAGGTAATACCCTTGGTTTCAGCCTGGGAATTTACGGTGGTCACCGAACCGCCCGAAATGGTTATATACGCCTCGCCGGCATCAATGGCATCACCGCTCGAAGTTACATTCAGCGTCCCGCCGCTTATCTCAATTCCGTCCTGCCCGTGTATGCCATCCACCGTGGCTTTGGTTACGGTAATGTTTCCGCCGGTAATTTCAATCAGGTCGTCGCTGCAAAGCGCATGTTGTTCCGAACCGTTGCAGGCAATGCTCAGCGACCCTGAGCCACCAACTACAAGCTTTCCCTCGCTGAAAAATGTCCCTTTCTGGTCTTCGGGATTGCCGCTGCCGTTGAGCGGTGCAGGCGCATAGGTGGCGCCATCGCTTATCATATTCACTTTTCCGGTAACGAGTTCAACGGATGCTTTCTTCTCCGACTGCAGGTTGATGGCCGGCCCGTCAGGGTTGGTGATGGTTACCCCGTTGAGGATGAGGTTATAACGTTTTTCACTGTATATTTTAAACATCCCGTTGGTGGTGCTTCCCGAAAGGTTGTAGTTCAAATCCTGGGTTTCGGTGGTTGAATGTATAATGACGTCGGCGCCCGTTACAGCTACCGACACTCCCTCAAAAGCAAGCGGGTTAATCACCGAAACACCTGATCCGTTATATTTTATGTATATCGTGTTGGCGTTGTCACCAAATGTAAGGCTGTCGATTGCCGAAGTGTTGTATTGCACCAGGGTGTCACCAATCCTGAAATATGTGATCAAACCGTTGCTGCTGAAATAGATACTGTCGGTCATCGCGGTTGGCACACCAAGCGTGATATTATCCTGCTTATGGATGAATAGCCTGCTTTGCGAAAATGCCTGTATGCTTCCCGCCACGATAAGAATGAAAAGAACCACTTTTTTCATAGTTTGATGAATTTAGCGGTTTCACCATTGGCTGACAGGAAATAGATCCCGCTTTGCAAAGTGCTGATGTCGATAGTTTGTATGTCGCCAACACAGGTTACTTCCTGTACCAGCCTTCCGTCGATGCCGAAAATCTTAACCGGACAGTAGTTGCCGGTAAGATTCCGGATGGTAATCGCTTTCTCCGAAGGGTTCGGGAATACGGTGAGGTGTCCGTTGTCTGTCAAAGGTTCAGGAACAGCGGTTACGGCGCCGAAATAGAGTTTTTGAATGTCGGCAAGGCCGAAGGTTTCGGGCGTTCCTGTTTTGGGAGTCAGCACAAGTTGATCGACTGCGAAGCTCAGTTTTTGTACCGAGCTAATGAGCATTTGGCTTTCGGAGCCGTTATGCATCCTGATGATCAAGCCCTGTCCCGTTACCGGCGAATGCACTGCAAGGTAAAGCAGGCTGAGCAGCAATGTGGTTCTGACTATCATGTTTCGATATTATGGTCGTTCCTGGATGTATTGGCCCCCTTTAAACTGGACTAATTTCGGGATGGACAAATAATTCGGGTTTAAAGGTATTAATTTTGTTTTGCACGCAATATTCTTCAAGGGAGGAGCTCAGTTCTGAGTCCAGGATTGACTCCTCTTTGAAGAAAAATATCTGCTTGTTATTTTTATTTCTTTTTATTGCAATCTGATCATTTTCCCATTGGATCAGGAAGTCTTTAGGGCTATGATAAAGCAAACTTTCCATTACCCGGGTATTGTTATAAGCCTCATAGAATTCAGAGAAAACTGTTATTGCGTGATCTAGGTTTCTGAAGACATTCCGATTACAAACTAATTTAGTGACAGTACTGTGGAAGGATTCAATGTGTGCGTTTTCCTGAGGTGTAGCTGGATGAATAAATTCATGTTCGATGTG
>JAKLFM010000109.1 GCA_022711175.1 Bacteroidota bacterium
GAATGTGTAAGTTGAGCATGGCTTTCCTTTGAACTTGTTATTCGGATGATAATAATAAGTGCTATGCTTGATGCTTGCAAGATCAATAGCTCTTTGTACACCCAGACCAAGATGAGCGTATCTGTTTGCTATTGCTTTTCTTTGTTCCATTGGGCAATCTTTTTTTTTAAGAGTTCATCCTTCATCTTGGATTCTAACTCTTTCTCGGCCAGAATCTCCTTGAGAAGTTTATTCTCTTTCTCTAATCTCTTGATTTGAGCATCAATGTTAACGTTTCTTCGGTCTTCAAGCCCTTCCAAACCACTGGCCTGGTAACGCTCCAACCATTCATAGTAAGTAGCTTTTGATAGAGCATGCTTACGTATGCCTGCAATAACACCAAGCTGCTGTATGTCCAGAAGTATTCGCTCCTTCTCTTCAGGACTACGTTTGTGTAATTTTCTCATTAGCATAAAAGTACAGTTTTAAATCGTACTTTTAGTCTAGCTTCTTAGGGGGCTGCTACAGTCAATTGTTCATTGTCCCTCTTCTCTTTAACTTCGCCTTCCAATTCCCCCTCCGGTTAATATCATAAAAACTTCGACCTGCCGAAATGAACTTATCCGAAATTGCCCTATTACGCCTTCGAAATCAGCAGCTAGTCAGTCCTGAATTCGCATCAGCCCGCGAAGCGGTGCACTGGATGGGAGCCATGCAGGCGCAGGATTTCAATATGGTGAAATGGGCTGCAGGTATCCGAATTCCCGGCTCTACCGAAAATGTATTTGATGAAGCTTTCAATGCCGGAGAAATACTGCGCACCCACCTATTACGTCCAACATGGCACCTGGTAAGCCGCGACGATATCAACTGGATGCTCAGCCTCACGGCACCGCGTATCAGGGCTGCCGCTGCATTCCGCGACAAACAACTCGGCCTTGACGAGAAAATATTCAGCAGAAGCAATACCATCATTGGTGAGACGCTCAGTGGCGGCAACCACCTCACACGCGAAAAACTGATTGAAAAGCTGCAGCAGGCCGGAATCGATACCGGCGACAACCGTGCCTCACACCTGCTGATGCGTGCCGAAACCGAAAGAATTGTTTGCAGCGGCCGCATTGCCGGTAATAAACCCACCTACGCCTTGTTGCGTGAAAGGACCGGCAAACCCGGAATAATAAGCCGCGAAGAAGCGCTTTATGAGCTCGCGGTCAGGTATTTTACCAGCCACGGGCCAGCTACGCTGGCCGATTTTACCTGGTGGTCAGGGTTGACGACCTCTGACGCCGGAAAGGCATTGGATTCGGTTAAGACCGGGCTTAACGAAGTCAAAGTTGACGGTCAGACATACTGGTTTTCACCGGATGCAGGATTAGCGAAACCTGCCGGTGAAACAGTTCATCTTCTTCCGGCTTTTGATGAGTACATTATAAGCTACCGCGACCGAACCGCTTCATTGCCATCAGCTCATCACCGGAAAGCCGTTTCGAACAACGGTATCTTTTACCCGGTGATGCTGCACAATGGTAGAATAACCGGCACCTGGAGCAAAACGCTGCGTAATAATGCGATTAGCCTGTCGCTTAAACCATTCTCGCCTGGTGGTAACATGCCGGAGGAGAAGCTGACGGGAGCCATTTCAGCATACGGGAGCTTTTATAAAAAAAGCATTACTCTCTCTGTTATCGATTGATGGCATTCACCATCTTGCTGTTTACTTCTTCCCTTTATCCTGATATAAAGTTGAGTAATAATCAAAGCCTTATGGAAGGAACCAGTTGCGAATAGCAGGTTAGTGGTTTACTGATTGTTTTTCTTGTCCTTTTGGCTTGACCTCCTGCTTGACGCGGGACAGGCGCCAGGACCAATAGGTCAAGACTCTATAAATTCTTCTTGCTTTATGCGGATTGGCTCTGCGGCGCAATGCAGTTACTGATTACAGGTAAAGTCTCCACATGCCTGGAATAGCTGGTTGCAGAGTCTGCGCGAATCACTTTAATGCAGGGGTCACGAGCGTTACGGTATTGTTTATAGTCAAGGAGTTTGCCGCGATTCTCCTTTCCGGCAGTAAGAGGCATATCCGCCTAATTTCTACCGCATGGTTATCCCTGACCAAACCTTAATCCCTCTTTTTCATGTTCATGAAATGCCTATGCTAACGGATCACAATACGTTGCGTGAGTTGCTTATCATTCCCGGTAACGGATAACAGGTAAATACCTGAAGGCAGAAATGACAGATCCATGTCCTGAATGATTGCCGCATCCTTCGGAAATACATCTTTGCTATACACAATATTGCCGATCATGGAGGTAACTTTAATCACCACTGTGCCGGATACCTGGTTTGCTGACACCCTGAACCTGCCACCGGATGGATTTGGAGATACCGAAAGCATTGCAGGCACGGTTTCATTCAGCCCTGTTACCGTGGGATCGTAGATGCTGATGTTATCAATAAATACGTTATCGCCTTCGCCTATCTTCTTGTCGGAATAGCGACAGGCTGATTGCAGGGTGATGTCGAAAAAGGAACCTGCATAGGCCGACAAGTTAAAATACAGACGGGTCCAGGGATCATCGGCCATAGTAACCGGGTTAAAATCCAGCACCCAATGGTTATCGGGAATCTGAACGCCGTTTACCAGTACCCTGAACCAGGAGAAACGCGGACCTATGCTATAGGTTTGACGCAGGTCGAACGACAGCTTGAGGCTGGAATGGCCGGTGCCATCGACCGAGCAAATGTGAGCTTCGGCATGGAAGGGCCGGTTATCGTTCCACGCCTGCGCAGCTGTAGTTCCTACTGCACTTCCCTGCCATCCGGTGCCTATAGGTGCACCCTGAAAGTGAATTCCGAAATCACTTTCGAATGCTGCCCTGGCATCAACTCCCGCATTCGATTTGACAGTATCCCATAGCATAAACACACCCGGTGTGCTGTCTTCCATGTTCGCATAATAGTCGGGAACGGCGCCGCTCACATGAATCAGATTTTCGTATGTGCTGCCAGCCATGCCATTGGCATTCCATACATGATGCACTAGCGTATAATCGCCGTTTGCGGTGAATTTTACTTCCGGGTTTTGAGACGCGGGACTCGTTCCATTTAAAAAAGTTACGGTATTTGGATCGAACAGCCATTCCCAAGCAATGGGATCGTACAACGAAGTGTCCTGTAAAAGAACGGTATTCTGAATGCAGGGCATTGTATCGCTGACACTTATAAACACAATGGGCAGTGGTGTGTTTGTTACTGTAATATAATCGGTCAACGTTAAGGTATCGGTACCAAATGCGTTTGTCACTATCAATGAAACATCAAATGAGCCGGTATCGGGGTAGGTAATTCCAGCGGGATTTTTTTCGGTGGATGCAGAAGGGTTCCCTCCTTCGAAAGTCCATTGCCACTGCGAAGGCACACCTGCCGAAAGATCACTGAAATTGACCATTGTGCCGGGGAGTACGGTTGTGATGGGCGTTGAAAAGAGAGCAACCGGCGCATACGGCGTATTCATTACAGCCCGGAAGGCATTGATGCGTCCGGCACCTAAATCACCGGCATAGCCGGGATTAAGGCTATAAATATCATCGGCGGTTGTTTTCAAAATGTTTTCAACTTCCACAGGAGTAAGGCCGGGGTTAACCGAAAGGATAAGGCCTGCCAGACCCGAGGCAACGGGTGAGGCCATAGAAGTTCCAGACATGAGGGCATAATGTCCATACGTCCCGCTGCTGAAGGCTGTGCTCAGCAAGCCGGGAGGGCCTCCCTGATTGTATCCTCCCGGGGAACACAGGTCAATTTCGGAGCCATAGTTGGAGAAACTACTTTTAAGGTCATCACCATCGGTTGAGGCTATCGAAATTACATTGGCATAGGATGCGGGGTAGAACAGGGATGAAAGATTGTCGTTGCCGGCAGCGGCAATAAGTACAATACCCATGTTGTGAATGGTATTGAACAGGTTTTGGTTGGTTTGTGAAAATCCGTAACCGCCCCATGACATATTGATGATATCGGCCCCGTTGTCGGCAGCCCATTGCACACCCTGGTAGCCGGCAACAATGCCTTCGGGATTGCCGTTACTGCCGGCTTTTACTGCTATGAGGCTCACATTGTACCCTATGGAAGCAACCCCTGTGCCGTTGTCGGTGGCGGCGGCTGCCAGTCCCGAAACATGTGTTCCGTGCGACCATGCATATGCATCGCCGCTATTGGGAGGATTGCAATCATTGGTATTGTTGACCACATCGCGCCTGGCAACGATTTTCGCGGCCAGGTCGGGGTGATCGGCCCAGATTGCATTATCGACAACGGCAATTTTTATGGCGGATGAACCTTTTGTAATATCCCAGGCTGAATCGGCCTTTATCCTGTCGAGGTGCCATTTCAGGTTTGCAGTTCCATTCACTACGTTGTAAAGAGAGTCATCAGGCGTATAGACAATCCGGTTAATCGGTACCCGTTCGACGTACTCCAGTTCCGGGTTTTCGTTTAACCTGCTGATTAACTGATTCATCATGTTGTGATTATCGAACTCAAGCAAAAAGGTATGAAGAAGTTTGCTGTCGTTGTTCAGATTGAAAGGCCTGCTGACAGCTCTGATACCGAATTCATTTTTCAGGCTGGCGATAAGCGGGATGGCATCAACATCCACTGACCTGTCATCTTTCACTGTAAAGTTTATGGGAACTTCCTCTTTATATTTAAAATAAATGCTGCCATCCTCGTAATCCTGATTCGTATTCTGGGCTGCTATGCTTCCTGAAAACAGGAACCCAATGATGAGTTGACCAATGATTTGAGGCAGAAATGCCGCCGCAAAGAAGTTCTGGATTTTCATTCGCATGGAATTATTTCGGGAGCGTGATTAAATATTGAGATTCAGGGCCGGATGACCCGGGAAGCAACGGGAAAGCAACAATTATGATGATCGGTTTTGTCTGCTTTTCGCCGGGTGAAAGTATATAAAAAAACGGTACTGTTTAAGCCTATTGTCAATACATAATTGCTGTATGTGGTCAGATGTCACTTATTTAAACACAAATGCATAAAATCAATAATGTTTTGATACGGAACATATAGAATTAACAGGGAGCCGGGCAACACATTACGTTAACAACTTACCCAAACATTGAGAACGGGAGTCAAAAAAGCCATTGTGGTTCGAGGCGCCCGTGGGCAATAAACTCCCTGTTTGTAACCGGGGTTAAATTTTCCCGTTTCCGGCCTGATCAGTTATAATGCCAGTAATGATAATTGAAGAAGTGGCGTGAAAATAATAATTTGCTACATTGCAGTTTTATTATGCAGGTATGAAAAATATTAAAATCAGCAGGAAAGATCATAAGAATGAGATGCGTTTATTCCTTGAATTTGAGTATGATAAGGAGCTGATTGCCCTGACGAAGAGCCTGCCGGATGCCATTTGGAGCCAGACGAATAAAGCATGGCATGTACCTGATGAATCCGGCATGAAGAATACACTTTTCGCAACCTTCAAAGGGAAGGCATGGCTTGATTTCACAGCAATAAACGATACTGCTGCTGCAAAAAAATCAGGCAACGAAACTGTGAAAACGAATGCCCCCAGAAGCGCATTACCCGAATTACCTGAGAATTCGAACCGGAAAACAGAAGACTTCGTAAGCTGGATGCGCAGCAAGCGCTACAGCGAGCGTACAATAAAAACCTATAAAGAGAGCATTAGCCTGTTCCTGCGTTATTTTGCTGATAAACCGGTAGAGGAAATTGAGAATAGAGACCTGGTTAAGTTTAACAATGAGTATATTCTAAAAAATAAGTATAGCAGCAGTTTTCAAAACCAGGTGGTGAACGCCGTAAAGCTGTTTTTCAGCAAAGTGGAGAATCGTCAGTTGGATATCGAACTGATACACAGGCCTAAAAGGGAACACCGTTTGCCAAATGTATTGAGCAAAAACGAAATCCAAGGGATACTAAAAGCATCTCAATACAATATAAAACATCATGCAATGCTCTCATTGATCTATTCGTGCGGACTCAGGCGCAGCGAACTGATAAACCTGACGCCGGCTGATGTGGATGCAGAGAGAGGATTGCTCATTATCAGGAATGCCAAGGGAAAGAAGGACAGGGTTGTTCCGCTTTCGCAAAAAACAATCATATTGCTGAGGGAATGTTATAAAGAGAACCGGACGGAGAAATGGCTTTTTGAAGGGTGGAAAAAGGGGGAGAAATATTCGGACAGGTCGCTGGAGGAAGTATTGAAAAAATCAATTAAATTAGCGGGGATCAATAAACCGGTTACTTTGCATTGGCTGAGGCATTCGTATGCTACCCATCTGCTTGAGGCCGGGGTTGATTTGAGGTATATCCAGGAGCTGCTTGGGCACAAAAGCAGCAGGACGACTGAAATATATACTCATGTTAGTACCAAACAACTGCAACAGATTAAATCGCCTTTTGACGACCTTGACCTGTGAGAAATAAACGCAATGTCACCTACTGAAAAACTGAGGATACACAGCTCAAATTTGTCGGATAAACTCAATTTCAGGAGGCTGGCGTTGAGGATATAAGTAAGTTATGGGCAACCTTAAAAAGACAACCATGAGAACAAAATTATTCGGTCTTTTACTTCTACTGTCGATTTTTTTGAGTTCGTGTTCTGTTAGCAAAATTGACTCACTTAAAACCGACAAAGATGTTTTTGTTTTCCTGCAACAATTCTTTGTTGATTATAAATGCAATGGCAGTTTTGCCGAATATTACAATGAAACTATTGAGGTGGCTGATTCTTTAAAAGTTATTAATTGGGTAAAGTCAGACATTGACAACAATGGT